>JAYUDU010000028.1:0-7074 GCA_043739605.1 Acidimicrobiales bacterium
CCCTACTTCCAGGCGGGATGACATCGTGAGCGACAACCACACCGCAGGCGCAGCCGGTGCGTCGAGCGCCGCCGAGGCGGGCACGCTGGGCGCACTCCGCACCGCCAGGGACGACCGCAACCTGCTCGCTGGCTTCGGTCCGCTCGCAGCCGCGATCGTCCTGTTCGCCCTGATGGTGCTGTTGGTGCCGAGCGTCGCACCGGAACGGATCGTCGAGCGGCCGGCGCCAACGAAGGCGCCCGCTTCGACAACGTTGACGACGCCGACAACAACACCAACGACCGGACCGGTGGTGACCCCACGATGAGCGTACGCACCTCCATCGACGGCGCGGTCGAGCGCGTCAAGACGCACCGCCCTACCCAAGGTGTACTCATCGCGCTGGCGTTGTACTCGACGCTGTATTGGGTGCCGTACTCGCCACTTCCCCGGCGACTGCCGTGGGGTGTCATCGTTCAGGGCATCACCTTCGGCACGTCATACGCGCTGTTGGCGATGGGGCTCATCCTCATCTACCGCACCACACGCATCGTCAACTTCGCGTATGGCGCGATGGGTGCGATGCCCGGCTGCATCACCGTTGGCCTGTTCATCGGCCAGGGTTGGAACTACTGGCTCGCCATCGCTGTCGGTGTTCTCGTCGGCGTCGTCAACGGTGCGCTCGTCGACATGCTCATCATCCGCCGATTCGCACGATCTTCGCGGCTGGTGCTGACGGTCGCCACCATCGGACTGGCCCAGATCCTTGCCGCCGTCGGCCTCGGTCTCCTCATCAGTCTCGGTGCCAACGCCCTCATCGGCAACGTCGACACGCCCATCAGCGCCAGCTTCACCATCCGCCCCTACCCGGTGCGCGGTGACCACCTCCTCCTGCTCGCCATCGCACCCGTCGCGGTGACCGCGTTGGCGTGGTTTCTCCTCGGCACCGACAGTGGCCGGGCTGTCCGCGCCGCCGCAGAGAACCAGGACCGCGCGTTGCTCCTCGGTGTGCCGGTGCGAAGGCTGCAGACGATCGTCTGGGCCGCCGCCGGTGGACTGTCGACGGTGACGTTCATCGCCAAGGTGCCGTTCACTGGCGTGACGCCAGACCCGAGCGCACTGACCGGGGCGACGGCGATCCTCCCTGGCCTCGCAGTGGCGGTCATCGCCGGCTTCGCCTCGTTGCCGAAGGCTCTGTGGGGCGGCATCGCGCTCGGGATCGTCGAGTGGACCCTGCGATGGAACGTGCACGCGGAGTCGATCTTCGATGTGACCTTCCTCGTTGTGATCCTCGTTGCGCTCCTGCTGCGCAAGCAGAGGACGAGTAGGGCCGACACCGGCGAGTCGAGTTGGGATTCTGCCGGCGTGCTCAAACCGATCCCTGAGATGTTGCGCAGGCTGCCGGAGGTGCGGTGGCCGATGCGCAGCCTCGCGGCCGCGGGCGCACTCGCCGCGGTGGTCGTGCCCCTGACGTCGAACCCATCGACGGTCACCCTGATGAGCTTCGCCTGCATCTGGATGCTGGTCGGCGTGTCCCTCGTGGTGTTGACGGGATGGGGGGGCAGTGTGAGTCTCGGCCAGTTCGCCATCGTCGGCGTTGGCGCGATGACGGCCGGCAACCTGTCGATGCGGTGGAACGTCGACGAGTTCGTTTCGCTGCTGGCCGCGGTGCTCGCCGGCGCGATCATCTCGGTGCTCATCGGCCTTCCTGCGCTGCGCATTCGAGGGCTGTACCTCGCGGTCACCACCATCGCCTTCGCAGTCGCCCTCGACTCCTACTTCCTCAACCCCGTCAACTTCTCGAGCCTCGTCCCCGACCGCATCGTCCGGCCCGTGCTCTGGAAGCGCTTCGATACTGAGAGCGAGTGGGTCGCCTACTTCTTGTGCCTCGGGGCCCTCGTCGTGTCGGTCCTCATCGTCCGAGCAACACGCCGCTCTCGGGCGGGACGGGTGATGATCGCGGTGCGCGACAACGAACGCGCTGCTGGCTCGCTCGCCGTACCGACCACGTTCATCAAGCTCCAGACGTTCATGCTGTCCGGGTCGATCGCAGGACTCGCAGGGGGCCTTTACGTGCTAGTGGCGGCGGGAACCGGGCAGGGCACGTTCAGACCGGAGATGTCGGTCCAGGTGTTCTCCTTCGCAGTCATCGGGGGCCTCGGCACCATCGCCGGTGGCATCACCGGTGTCGGAGCGTTCCGGCTCCTCGACTTCGTCATCGCCAAGTACGCGGAGGGCTCCGCGGCTGCCATCCTTCGGCTCAGCCTGAGCGGCGGTGGGCTGCTCATCATTTTGTACTTCTTGCCCGGCGGCCTGTGGCAGCTCGTGCAGCAGCTACGGGATCGATACCTGCGGATGGTCGCGGCCCGACGCGATCTCATCGTCCCCAGTCTGCTGGCCGACCGCCGCGACCCCGGTGGGGCTCCTGGGGCGCCGCCAGAGGAGGCCACAACGCCAACCTTGGGCGCGGAGGAGCGGCCCATGGCAGGCGCAGTCGCATGACCTCCGTCCTCGAACATGCCGTTGCGGCACTCGTGCCGACCGGCACCCCGCTCCTTGAGGTGCGCGACCTCGACGCGTCGTACGGGCCGGTCCAGATCCTCTTCGGCCTCAACATCGACATCCACCAGGGCGAGATCGTGGCGCTCCTCGGCACCAACGGTGCCGGCAAGTCAACGCTCTTCAAGGCCGTGACCGGACTGCTGCCGCCGTCGCGCGGCACCATCAGGTTCGCCGGCGAAGACGTGGCAGGCATGCCGGCCAACGAGATCGCAGAGAAGGGCGTCGTGATGATGCCTGGTGGCAAGAGCGTGTTTCCCACGATGTCTGTGCGGGAGAACCTGCGGCTGGCGTGCTGGATGAAGCGACGCAACGCACCGGCCGTGAAGGAGGCAGAGGAGCGCGTGCTCGGCATGTTCCCCCGCCTCGGCGAACGCATCGACACCCTCGCTGGCAACATGTCCGGCGGTGAGCAGCAGATGCTTGCCATCAGCCAGGCGCTGATGGCAGACCCCAAGATGCTGCTCATCGACGAGCTCTCGCTTGGGCTTGCGCCAACCGTCGTCGGCCAGCTCGTCGAGGTGGTGCGCCAGGTGCACGCGAGCGGCCTCACGGTGGTGGTCGTCGAACAGTCCATCAACGTGGCGTTGCGGCTTGCGGAGCGCGCCGTGTTCATGGAGAAGGGCGAGTTTCGCTTCTCCGGCGCCACCAAGGACCTCCTCGACCGCCCGGACGTGTTGCGGTCCGTGTTCATCGCCGGAGCCTCGGCCGGCGGCCCGTCCAACGCCCCCACCAACGCGCCGGCATCAGCCGAGGACGACACCGTGCGGGCGCGCCGGCGACGTCGCCGCAACGGCGAGCCGGAGGTCGCCGCCGCGGCGCGACCTGCACCCGTCGAGGCCCTTCGCCTGGCGCCATCGCCCGATGCGCCGATCGTCCTCGAGTGTTGCGAGGTCGTCAAGACGTTCGGTGGCATCATCGCCGTCGACCACGTCGATCTGCAGTTGCAGGAGGGCCAGATCCTGGGTCTCATCGGCCAGAACGGTGCCGGCAAGACGACGTTGTTCGACTGCGTCTCCGGTTTCATGCCGGTGAACGCCGGCCGGATCCTGTTGCGTGGTGTCGACATCACCGCCATGACCCCACACGAACGCGCCTCCCTCGGCCTCGGCCGCTCGTTCCAAGAGGCTCGCCTGTTCCCGTCACTCACCACGACCGAGACCATCGCGGTCGCCCGCGAACGACACCTTGCCCGCAGCGTGTTCGCGGCCGCGCTCGGTCAACCACACGCTCGCGACGCGGAGGATGACGTCGCCGACAAGGTCGAGCTGCTCCTTGAGCTGATGGGCCTCACATCGTTTCGAGAAAAGCTCACCGGCGAGCTGTCGACGGGCACCCGCCGCATCGTCGAGCTGGCGTGCCTGCTGGCCGCGGATCCCGCGGTGATCGTCCTCGACGAGCCCTCCGGCGGCGTGGCCCAGAAGGAGACCGAAGCGCTCGGACCCCTCCTCAAGCGCATCCAGGTGTTCACCGGCGCATCCATCCTCATCATCGAGCACGACATGCCACTGCTGTCCAGCACGTGCGACGAGATGGTCGCCCTCGAGCTGGGCGCCGTCATCGCCAGGGGCACCCCATCTGAAGTCCTGGCCCACCCGCGGGTCATCGCGTCGTACCTCGGCACCGACGCCGCTGCCATCAACCGTTCCGGCGCATTGGCGTAGCAGGCCGCCACGTCCGCCGAGCGGAGACGCTGCCACCGTCGTGACCGAACGCTTTAGTTTTAGCGAGCCGGCGCGGATTCAGTGACGGCGGAGGTGGCCGTGTGAGGCTCGCGCACCACGGCGTCGCCGGGCCGGACGATGCCTTCGACGATGACCTTGGCGTTGGCGCCGCGCATACGAAGCGCCTTGCCGACGTCGCTGTTGACGAAGCGATGGGCGTCGAGACCGAACCGCTGGGTGAACTTGGCGCAGCCGTTGTGCGGCTGCAGCGTGATCTCGATGGTCGTCTCGCCGATCCGCAGGCGCGTACCGGCCGGCAGGTTCGCGACGGAGATGTCGAGATCCACGTAGAGCTGGTCGCCAGCCATGGCCCACGCGGCCTTGTCGTCAGTGTCGGCGATCAGCCTGGTAACCCTGCTGTTCATCACGTTGAGCTGCATCTCCGGGTGCGGGCTGCCGTCGCCGGTTCGTTTGCTCGACCGCTGCGACCAGGTGTCGCCGACGAGGCCAACGGCAAACGCGAGGCGGCCTTCGTCCAAGATCTCGCGATCACCGACCGACGGTCTCCGCACGACCAGGTCGAGTACGCCGACCTCGGCGGGCGCTGCCCTGATGCCGTCAAGAGCAGCGGCGAGGGCGTCCGAATCGAGGTGAGCCATGCAGCGATTCTCGCTGCGGATGACGCGGCACGCCAACGCGTTGGGGCGGCAGGCGGCTCGCTGCGCCTCAGTCGCCACCCCTGCCGCTGGACCCGGAGCCGTCTGCCCCGCCGTGACCGTGCGCTCCATCGATGGTCGTCGTGGACGTTGCTGCGGGCGTCGTGCTCGGTGTCGTCGTCGACCCGCCGTGGTCACCTCCACCGCCGTGGTCGCCGCCTCCGTGGTCGGGGGTCGACGTCGGCGCTTGGGTTGAGCCAGGGGCGGTCGTCGTTGTCGAGTGGCCGCCGTCGCTTCCGCCGTTGTGGCCGACGCCGCCGCCGGTGTCGCCGGGCGGGGTGCCTGGGTGCTCGCCACCGTCACTGCCATGCGACGGCTCCGGGACGCTGGGGATGGTCGTGGTGGGTCCACGCGTGGTGTCGTCGTGACCGTTACCAGATCCGGCGGGCGCTTGCGGTACCCCCGCGCGCCGCTGCGCCGCCTCGCGGAGGAGATCCTCTGCGCGTTGGCGAGCGCCGCGGTCATCCGGACCCGACACCTTCGCGATCGACGAGCTGAGTGCGTCCGAAGCATGGTCGATGGCGGCGGGATCGGCGGCGGTGAGCGCACGGCGAAGGTCGTGCTCCGCTCCGTGGAGATCAGCAACTGCGGGCGAGTCGATCGGCAACCCGACGGCGTGCGCCGCCGAGCGTACCGGCCGAGGGATCGGCTGACCGGTCAAGCCGTAGGCGGCGCCGGCCGGCACGAGTGCCGCGGTGAGGCCGAGCGTCCACGCCACGCCGCGGCGCGTCGCAAGCGAACGCATCGGCGCCCAGCGCGAAGGAGAGGGGTGTCGCAGCACCGCAGAGCGCAGCACAGCCAGCTCCGCCGGCGAGGGCGCGTCTACCGGCACTGCGAGTGCCGCGCCGAGGGTGGCCAGAAGGCCGGCATCGGTCCGGGTGGAGTCGCCGGTCGGTTCAACTGCCATCGTCGGTCATCTCTTCCAGGAGGGAGCGGAGGCGGGCGATCGCTCGCGATTGGGCGGTGCGGATGGCGCCAGGACGCTTGCCGAGGGCGACGGCAACCTGCTCGGCGCTGAGACCTGCAACGACGCGCAGCTCAAGCAGCTCTCGGTCCGCGGAGCGAAGGGCGTCGAAGGCTCTGCGTACCACTGCGTGGTCGTTGGCCAGTACGAGCGCCTCGTCGAAGTCGGGTGCTGCCGCCTCGTGGATCGGCGGGACACGTTGATTGCGCACAGCCCGCCGAACGTGCTCTGCAGAGGTGCGCCGAGCGATCCCGAACAGCCAGCCGTCGAAGCCCGCCGATTCCCAGCGGAAGCGTCCGATCGCCGCCACGGCGCGCACCATGGTCTCGTTGAGGACATCGTCCACCTCTGACGCGCCGACGCGGCGCACGAGGTAGCCGCGGAGGCGGGGGTGGACGGCGACGTAGAGGGACTCCCATGCGTCAGCGTCGCCCGATTGGGCGGCCGCTGCGAGCGTTCGTTGATCGTGCGGCTCCATGTCACCGTTCGTTACATGCGCACAGAGGGCGCGCCGTTACAGATGAACCATCTGAGATCGTCGGCGGCGCCGTTGGCAACCTGAAGCGCGCGATCGTCTGCTCCGTTGCTCAATTTTTCTTCGACATTCGTGTGACACGACGACCCCGGTCGCCATGTACTTGCCAGTCCGACGCCACTCGATGCGTCCGCCAACCTCATTGGAGTCACAGTGCGCCGTTCTCACCTTGCCGCAGCCGTCATGGCCTCATCCGCACTCGCCTTGTTCGGCGGTGGTCACGCGGCCTTCGCTGATGGCACCACCACAACGGTCGCTCCGTCGACGAGCACGACTGCGGCGACCCCGACCACCACGACCGCACCCCCAGGCGACACCGTCCTCACGCCCGATGCTTCCGGTACGTACACGGTGACCCTGCCAGGAATCGGGACGCTCACCTTCGTCGTCGACCCCGCCACCGGCACCGTGTCCAACGTCGTCGCCGTTGTCGCCCCCGGCGCGCCGGCCACCGTGACCGCCGGTGCCCCCAAGATCACCCACGACGGCGTCAGCGTTGGCTTCACGGATAGCGCGACCGGGGCAGTCAAGGTGATTCGGGTCGAGGTCGACTCCGAGAACGGAGCCACCATCGTCAAGGTTGAGAATGGCGACCAGGGCGAACATGACCAGGGTGAGCATGACGGCGAAAATGGGCAGAACGACCAGTCCGGAGAC
>JAYUDU010000029.1:0-2714 GCA_043739605.1 Acidimicrobiales bacterium
GGGCGGGAACCTCGCGGCTGAGGTCCGTGTACAGCTCGGCCATGCGCAACGCGCCGACGCCATCTGCGACCGCGTGATGTTGCTTTGAGAACAGCGCACCCTTGCCGTCCTCGAGGCCCTCGATCGCGTAGAACATCCACAGCGGACGGGTGCGGTCGTACGGCTCCTCATAGAGGTGAGTGACCAGATCCAGCAGCTGGCGCATGCTGCCGGGCGCCGGTAGCGAGAGGTGCCGCACATGGTAGCCGAGGTCGAACTCTGGGTCGGTCGCCCACACCGGCGGGCTGAGGCGACCAAGGCCGGGCACGACCCGTTCCCGCAGGCGCGGGATGCGGGAAAGGCCGTAGCGAATCTTTGCGATCATCCGGTCGATGTCGATGGGCCGATCGAGGATGGTGAGCGCGGCCCCGTTTGGGTTCATCCACGGGTCCTTCTCGATGTTCCACATCAACGCTTCTTGGTCTGACATGCGGCGCTCGAAGGCCAGGGTGCGCTCGCGTGGCGGCCGCGGCGGATCTGTTGGCGAAGCAACTGCGGCCTCAGCCTTGGGCGTCGCAGCCTTCGATGCGGGCGCCTTTTTGGCAGGGGACTTGGATGCGGTGGGTCTCGGGGTGGTGGGCATCGTTGTGGTCCGATCAGACGTCGCGGCCGGGACGACGCTCGGCCTCGCGGGATGGATCGCCCTTGTACCCGGGCGGGAAGGTGGCCAGCAGCTCTGCGTCCGTCGGCGTGCGCTTGACCCGCGCCTCTGGCGGCAGCAGTGCAACCAGTTTGCTCATGATGGTCTTCGTGACCTTGTCCGGGTCTTTGCCGGTGATCTTGAACGGGGCTCCGACGGTGACGGTGACCACCGGCTTGTGGCGACCCGGCATCGTGACGGTCGGCACCCGCGAGCTGCGCGGCCACACCTTCTCCGTGCCCCACAGCGCCACGGGGATGACGGGCACGCCTGCCGCGATGGCGAGGCGAGCGGCACCCCATCGCCCGACCAGGTCTGTGTCGAAGAACGCTGGCCCGCGGGGGATGGTGCCCTGAGGCGCCAGGGCGATGATGTCGCCGCCCTGCAGGGCATCGATGGCGCGGTCAAGCGGCTCATCCGACCCGGTGCCCCTGTCGACGCGGATGCCGCCCATGGCCTTGGCAACCAAACCAGCCACGGGCACGTCGAACACCTCCTTCTTGCCGAGGAAGCGTGCGTTGCGACCGGAGGCCCCCAGCACGTAGCTGACCGCAGAAGAGTCGTAGTAGCTGCGGTGGTTGAACACCAGCACTGCGCCACCCTCGGCAGGGATGTTCTCGACGCCCTCCATCACGATGGTCGCAAGCGGGTCTGCGCCGGGGCGGCTGAGCGGACGGAGCCAATCCTGCAGCTCGCGACCCGCCACCTTGATGACGCCCTCCGGCTTGTCGAGGAAGCGGATTGTCCAGCCGCGACGCACCGCCATGATGGCGAGCGGCACATCGGGGTTGACGGCGACAGCGTTGCCAACGGCCGACAGCAGCGGAGCGTCGTAGCGGCTGTCGCTGTACGCCCAGCTCTGCGACAGGTCGACGTCCTCGGCGTCCGCCCACGCCAACACCGCAGCGCACTTCTCTGCGCCCATCAGGCGGACCCCGTCGAGCTCGCCGGTGTAGGAGTCGCCGTCGACGGCCCATCGGGTGGCGACGACGTGGTCGAAGCCAAGGCGGTCGGCCAGGCCCTGGATGGAGGCCTGGTTGGAAGCGGTGGCGAGCACGAGGGTGCGACCAGCAGCCTTGTGCTGAGCGAGGAGCGAGGGCACGAACGGCTGCACCCGGTCCATCAGCTCGTCTGCGATCGTCTCGCCGATCTCTGCGATCTCTGCCACGGTCCACCCCGGCTTCACCCCACTGTGGCCGCGGGCGGCGCGCATGCCGACGGTGGACTCGCCGAACAGGTCGAACGTGGCCTGGAAGAGGCGCTCCGCGGGGAAGCCCCGGTTGGCGAGGCCCGCCTCCTGCAGGTGACGCATGATGGCCGGGGTGGATGAACCGCGCAGCACTGTGCGGTCGAGGTCGAAGATCGCAGCGGCGCGGCTCATGGTCCGCAGCGTAGAGAGTACGCGACCCCCGCACATCGCCCTACGCTGTGGTGGTGGTGCTGAGGCGATGACGGTGTCCGAACTTGAGGTCCGCGCGCCCGAGGTCAACCACACGTTGTACGAGGTCGCGCGCCGTGGCATCGGGCTGCTGCTGCGCTTCGGAGAGCGACTCGTCGTCGAAGGACTCGAGAACGTTCCGACGAAGGGGCCCGCCATCATCGCCCCCAACCATCTGTCGGTGCACGACTCCACCGTTCTGCTCGGCGTGTTGCCCCGCATGACTCGGTTCATTGGCAAGGCCGAGTACGTCGACGACTGGACCACCCGCTTCGCGTTCCTCGCCCTTGGCAACATCCCGGTCGACCGGGCCAGTGGCGACTCCGGCAAGGCGGCGATTGCCGCCGCCGCTGCGGTGCTCAAGGCCGGCGACCTCTTCGGCATCTTCCCAGAAGGCACTCGCAGCAAGGACGGCCTGCTGCACAAAGGCAAGACCGGCGCCGCCCGCCTCGCCCTCCAGACCGGCGCGCCCATCATCCCGGTCGGCTTGACGGGCACCGACGAGATGCAGCATGCAGACGATCCCATCACCACCATCCGCCTCGGCAAGAACGTCACGGTGCGCTTCGGCGAGCCCATTCCCGTGGCCCGCTACCT
>JAYUDU010000030.1:0-2699 GCA_043739605.1 Acidimicrobiales bacterium
GTCAGCCGGCACGTCGTCGAAGGCGAACGCCTCGACGGTGGAGCCGAGCGAACGGGCTGCGGTGAGCAGCTCGAGGGAGGACGTGGTCGGCGCGCCATCGGCAAGCTCGACAACGACCCAGATCTTGGCGACGGGCATCAGATCACCTTGAGGTTCTCGAGGAAGGACACGATCTTGGCGAAGCTCTCGCCGTCATCTTCGATGATGTCGCCGGACTCACGGGCCTCGGCGGCGATGACATCGACGATCTGCTGGCGAGCTCCACCCTGGCCGACAACGCTGGCGTCGAGGCCGAGGTCTGCGACGGTGACGAGGTCGATGGGCTTGTTCTTCGCGGCCATGATGGCCTTGAAGGACGGGTAGCGGGGCTCGACCACGCCGGCCGTGACGGTGACGAGCGCCGGCAGCGGGCACTCCACCTCGTCGTAGCCCGACTAGGTCTGGCGATCGACCGAGACGATGCCGTCGGTGATGGCGACCTTCTTGGCGAACGTGATGGAGGGGAAGCCGAGCAGCTGGGCGACCTGCACCGGCGTGGTTCCGGTGTAGCCGTCAGTGGACTCGGTGGCGGCGAGCACGAGGTCAACGCCGCCGGCGCGCTGGACCGCAGCGGCAAGCACCTTGGCGGTGCCGAGCGCGTCGGTTCCCCTCAAGGCGTCGTCGGAGATGACGATGGCCTTGTCGGCGCCCATGGCCAGCGCGTCCTTGACACCCTTGGTCTCGGCGTTGGGGGCCATCGAGATGACGGTGACCTCACCGCCCCCAGCCGCGGCCACAAGCTGGAGTGCCATCTCGACGCCGTAGATGTCGGAGTCGTCCATGACAAACTTGCCCTCGCGCACCAGGGTCTTCGACGCATCGTCGAGCTTTCCCGGAGCTGCAGGGTCGGGGATCTGCTTCACGCAGACGGCGACATGCATGGCGCGCATCTTGTCCGCATCCCTGCGGCGATGCCAACCGGGGCGACCGAGGGGGTACTGGCGAGTAGCCCGAGCGCACCCCGGTGGACGGAGCGAGGGCCGCGGGTAGGGTGCGCTGGTGGCAGCGGGCACGGGCTGAGCGGTGCGCATCGTCCTCGTGCACAACCCGTCCGCTAGTTCGGTGACGCCTCGGTCGCGGGTGGTCATCGCCAAGGCCTTGTCGGCCGATCACGACGTCACCCTGGCCGAGACCAATCGGCGGGGGCACGCCACCCGCCTCGCGCAGGGCGCAGCCAACGACGGCGTCGATGTCGTCATCGCACTGGGCGGCGATGGAACCTTGAACGAGGCAGCAAACGGGGTCGCCGGCACGCAGACGGCGCTCGCGGTGCTGCCAGGGGGCTCGACCAACGTCTTCGCGAGGACGATCGGTCTCGCCAACGACCCCGTGGAGGCCACCGGTCAGCTGCTGCACTCGTTGGCGACGCCGGCGTCGACGATCGAACCCATCGGCCTGGGCACCGTCAACGGTCGCTACTTCTTGTTCCACACCGGGATCGGCCTCGACGCAGAGCTCGTCCACCAGGTGGAGTCTCGCGGCAAGCTGAAGCGCTACGCGGGCCACCCACTGTTCGTCTACTGCGGTCTCCTCGCCTGGGCGAGGGTCTACGACCGGAGCCGGCCCCGCTTCGCCATCTCCGCCAGCGCGGCAGGCGACGAAGCCGGCGCGGGGCCGACGACGCTCGTCGTGGACGACGGCATGTTCACCGTGGTGCAGAACACGAATCCGTACACGTTCCTCGGCAACCGCCCGTTCTCGACCGCCCCCGACGCCAACCTCGATCGGGCGCTCACGGTGTTGACGCTCCGCTCGCTCGACGCCCGTCCGCTGCTGGGGGCGCTCGCCTCTGCCCTCGGCTCTGGCAAGCGCCTGCGGTACGGGCGAACGTCCTCGTACGTGACCGACCGCCATGAGGTGACCGTCACCGGGTACGGCCCGTTCCCGTACCAGGTCGACGGCGACTACCTCGGCGAGGCTTCGGAGCTGCGCTTCGCGTGGGTACCCAAAGCGATGCGCCTCGTGACCATCACTCCCGACGGATGAGCGGGGAACCCGATCCACCATCGGGGCCCGGTGCTACGACGAAGCACATGAGTTCGGTCGGCATCCGAGCACTGAAGCAGAACGCCTCAGCCGTCGTCGCCGACGCTATCGCCGGGAACACCGTGACGATGACAGACCGCGGCCGGATCGTGGCCCAGAAGAGCGCCATACCGACGTCGAGACTGCAGGCGCTCCTGAACGCTGGCACCGCCCGGGCGCCGCGCCGGAACATCGCCGACCTCGACGCACCCCTCCCCGGACCAGATCTCTCTGGAGCGCTTGCGGCTATGCGAGACGGGCGAGCGGTGGTAGGTGGCCAACTACGTCTGCACGTCTGCACGTCTGCACGTCGGCACGTCGGCACGTCGGCACTCGTCTAGCTCGTCTAGCTCGTCTAGCTCGTCGTCGCCGAGGCTGAGACCCTCGCACTGCGCACGTGGTTCTCAGCGACCGATCGTCAGCCCGTGGCCTGCGACCTGGCGCGAACCGAGTTGCTCAGGGCCGTCCGACGAGTCGCGCCCGATCGGCTCGTCCGGGCACGGGAGGTGCTCGAGCCGTCACGCTCTTCGCCCTCCCCAACTCGGTGCTCAAGGAGGCAGGTCGTCTCGACCCCGTGATCCTCAGAACGCTCGATGCCATCCACCGGGCGGCAGCGCTCGATCTCTGTGACGACC
>JAYUDU010000031.1:0-2682 GCA_043739605.1 Acidimicrobiales bacterium
GCCGCGCACGACCAGCACGACGGTGCCGACCACCGCGCCGACGAGGAACGACAGGAACAGTCCCAGGCCCACGCGCGCCATGCCGTACCAGCCGAGCACGGACCCGAGCGCGACCGCGTACTTGACGTCACCGAACCCCATGCCCCTCGGCGACACGAGGTGGATCGCGAACAGCACACCGCTCATGAGGGCCGCTCCGCCGGCGACGGTGGCGAGGCGGTCGAGGTGATGCGATCTGATCGCCGCAGCCACGAGCAGCACCGCGACCGCGGCCTGCGTCGTGAACACGATCGGGTTCGGCAGGCGCAAGGTCTCGATGTCGATGGCGGCCAGCGCCACGGACGCAGAAGCGAGGAA
Source organism: Acidimicrobiales bacterium (assembly GCA_043739605.1). Taxonomy (GTDB): domain Bacteria; phylum Actinomycetota; class Acidimicrobiia; order Acidimicrobiales; family JAUJNH01; genus JAYUDU01. Next base: position 358 of record JAYUDU010000031.1, read on the forward strand.
GAGCACGGCGGCGAGCTGCGGGTGCCAGCCGACGCGGACCGCGAGGCCGGCCCACAGCAGGGCGTTGAGCAGCTCGACGGCCGGGTAGCGGGCCGAGATCGGCAGTCCGCAGCCGTGGCACTTCGCGCGCAGCACGACCCACGACAGGAGCGGGATGTTCTCCCACGGCGCGAGCGTGTGACCGCACCGCGGGCAGGCCGACGGAGGCGACACGATCGAGCGACCCTCCGGCACGCGGGCGATCACCACGTTGAGGAACGACCCGACGAGGAGGCCGAACAGGCCGGCAAGAGCAGCGAGCAGCACCGGGGCATCTTGCCCACTTCGCACCGCCAGTACCAGAACGGCCGAAAATGGCATAGAACTACACGGTACGCAGGCGGCGGGCGGCCGTTCTTCACGCGGATGGAGAGCCCACATGGCGACCACTGAAGAGATCACACCGGCACGGACAGGCACGCACGCGGCGCAAGAGAGCCCCGAGCAGGTGCCGTGGCGAAACATCGCGCTCGGCTTCATCGGCGTCGTGCTCATCGGCATCGGGCTCGGCCTCGTCGTCAACTCGGTCGCCGACGCGGTCTGGCTCACGATCCGCCTGCTGGTCATCGTGGCGGTCGTGGCCCTGTTCGGCCTCGTGCTGTCCGAGGTCCGTCGTCGCAAGCGCCGCAAGGCCCGCCTGGGCGCCGGTCGCCAGGCCGAGGCGCGTGGAGCTCGCGCAGACAAGACACGACGCGACCTCGCCGCCGACGCCTCGCGGATCCCGATCGTCGGCGGAGGTGCGGCGACTGCCGTCGAGCCGCTGGTCGATCCGGACCTGATCGATGCCGATGCTGCCCTCACGCCGAGCGCGGGCGAGCCCATGCCGCCTGCGCAGGCAACGCCGCTCGTCGTACCTCCGCCGCCGCCGGTTGCACCGCCGCCGCCTGCGCCGGTCCTCGCGCCAGCATCGAGCACGACCGCTGCGGTGCCGCCTCCTCCGCCTCCGCCGCCGCCAGCCACGGTGCTTCCTGCCTGGGTGCCCGTCGAACCGGCGCTCGGCGACGTCGACGAGTCGCACGTCGTGCGCCCCGACGTGCTGGACGCCATCGCCCCGTATGCGGCGGTCGAACCCGAGCCGGTTGCGCCTGCGATGGAGCCCGAGCCGATGGCGGTGCGCATGATGGTTGCGCCTGCGATGGCTGCCCTGTTCGCACCGCCGAGCGGGCCGCCGCTGCCGCCGCCACCCGGCGTGGTCTCGGGTCTGCCCGTCCTGCCCGTCGCTCCCGACGCGGTGATGCCGCCGCCGCCTCCAGCCCCCCCGCTCCCGCAGCGGATCACCGCGCCGCTCGCCTCGCCGGCGATCCCGACCAGCGCCATGGCACTCGACCGGACGCGTTCGGTGGTCGGCTCGGTCGCTCCGGTCATCGTGTTCCGCTACCGCAAGTGGGTGCTCGGCCAGATGACGCCCGGCGCGGTGTTCGAGCCGCTCGCCATCGAGGGCGGGCTCGACGACTGGGCCCTGCTGTCGGCCTGTGGTGTCGCCACCCTGCTCGCGTGGACGCACGAGGATCACAACGTCACCCATCCCGTCGAAGCGTGGGTGGACGAGCTGCTCCCGGCCCACGGCGTGCGCATCCGCGATCGACAGCTGGCCATCGACCTGGTGCTGGCGGCCGCGCTGCGCGCGGGCGGCGTCGAGGCGCCCCAGAGCCCCCACGTGCGGTCGTACGAGCCGGCCGACCTCGTCACCGCGCTCGCGAGCATCCATGTCGGATTGCTGCGCATGTACTGCGGTCTCGGACGCATCGGCGCGGAGAGGGTTTTAGCCGACCAATATGGGATTACCGCGGGTGACCCCGGACGGTGACGAGTGCTGCCCCCTCACGTGGGCCCGAAATGTCGCCTCGGGTGAGAAAAACATCACGCGCAGTAGGAACTTGATTGCAATCGAGTGACGACTTCGGTTTCTGCCGGTCTTAGGTCTTGTTCCAGCCTTAGCTAAGGATTATCTTCGCCACGGAACGTGCGGTTCAGCCCCCAGCGAGTGCTTGGGCGAGACGTCGGAGACGACCATGGCGAATCAGAGCTTGAACGACATCATCCGACGGGGCGGCATGGCCGAACTGCTCGACCACCCCGAAGAGCTCCGGCTCGGGCGCGCCGTCCAGGCTGGACGAGCTGCGCAGGACCGGATCGATGCCGGCACCGCTGACCGCCCGACCGAGGACCGCTGGCTCGCCGCCGAGGGCATGCGGGCTCGCAACGAGCTCGTCGTGCGCAACGTGCGTCTCGCCCAGAGCGTCGCTCGCCGCTACCGCCTGCGGTCGGGCGGTGACACCGAAGACC
>JAYUDU010000032.1:0-6998 GCA_043739605.1 Acidimicrobiales bacterium
CCACGGCTCACACCAGCGCCGCCCGAAGGAACGACAAGAGGGCGCGGCGGCGCTCGACGGCGGTCCTGGCGGTGGGTTCGATGCCCATGATGCGGAGGACCTCGACCTCGGTCGCCGCCGCGACGACAGTCGAGTACGCCGTCAACAAGACGAGTCGAGGGTCTTGTTGGCGCATGCGGTCGGCGGCCATCTCTCGCTCGAGGAAGGCGGTCGCCCTGGCAACGAGCGGCTCGAGTGCGGCGGTCAGCTGCGCCGCCGGGCCGCCGCCGAGACGGCTGACCTCGCGCAGCATCCCGAGCAGCGCAGGGCGGCGAGCCGCCATCCGGAACGTGGCCCGCACGACCAGCTCGACGCGAACCCAGCCGCCGGTCGAGTCCGGCGAGCCGAGGCCGGCGTCGAGGGCCGCCGCGACCTCTGACGCGGTGCGGTCGATGACGGCTGCGAGCAACCGATCCTTATCACCGAAGTGGTAGAGCAGCGTCTGCTTGGTGACACCGGCGCGGACCGCGATCTGATCGAGCGGCGTCGCCTCGAAGCCCCGGGTGCCAAACAGGTCCAATGCGGCATCGAGGACGATGTCACGAGTGGAGCGGGCATCGGGCACTGACCAGATGGTAGACAGATCGACGTGATCGCTGAAGCCCTCGCAGGCAAGCGCGTCGCCATCACCGGCGCGACGGGCTTCCTCGGCACTGCGCTGGTCGAGCGGTTCCTGCGCTCGGTGCCCGACTGCGAGGTCGGTGTGCTCGTGCGCCCGGGCCGTCGTGGAGCGGCCGACCGCGTCAAGCGCGAGATCCTCAAGAACGACTGCTTCGACCGCCTGCGCCGCGAGCTCGGCAACGACTTCGACGCCGTCACCAGCCGCCGCCTCGTCGCGCTGGCCGGCGACGTCGGCGTCGACGGGCTCGGCCTCGACGACGCAGCACGCGCCTGGCTCTCCACCGCCCACGTACTCGTGCACTCGGCCGCCGCGGTGAGCTTCGACTCCCCCATCGACCAGGCGGTGGAGATCAACCTGCTCGGCCCGGTCCGGGTGGTCGAAACCCTCAAGGAGCTCAACCCGACCTGTCACATGGTCGCCGTCTCCACCGCGTACGTCGCCGGCACCCGCCGCGGCGACGCCAAGGAGCAGATCCTCACCGAGACCCTCCACGCCGCAGACATCGCGTGGCGCCCTGAGGTCGAGGCGGCGCGCCGGATCCGCTCCGACCTCGACGCCAAGAGCCGCACCCCCGACATGCTCGCCGAGCTGAAGAAGCGGGCGCGGCACGAACTGGGCGCCGCCGGCGTGCCGCTGCTGGCCGAGCGCACAGAGAAGCTGCGTGAGGAGTGGGTCAAGGCCCAGCTCGTCGACGCCGGCGTGGCCCGCGCCAGCGCTCTCGGCTGGCCCGACGCCTACCCGTACACGAAGTCTCTCGGCGAGCGGGCGATGTTGGAGATGCGCGGCCCGGTGCCCGTGTCCATCGTGCGTCCGTCCATCATCGAGGCTGCGCTGGCCGAGCCGCACCCCGGCTGGATCCGCGGCTTTCGCATGGCCGACCCCATCATCATCAGCTACGCCCGCGGGCTGCTCAAGGAGTTCCCCGGCATCCCCGAAGGCGTCATCGACGTCATCCCCGTCGACCTCGTCGTCGCCGCTCTCGTCGCCGTCGCAGCCATGGGGCCGACGCACGCAGACCCCGACGACCCCACCAGTCCCGTGATCCCGAGCGTCTACCAGGTCGCCTCCGGCAGCCGGAACCCCTTGCGGTACAAGGCGATGGTCGACGAGGTGCAGGGGTACTTCCTCGAGCACCCCCTCTACGACGCGGAGGGTCAGCCCATCGTCGTGCCCGACTGGAGCTTCCCCGGACGCGGCCGCGTCCAGCGCCAGCAGCACCGCACCGACCGCATCCTGGGCATCGCCGAGCGCGTCGTCGGATCGCTCCCCCTTCGCGGCGAGAAGGCCGAGATCGGCGCCAAGCTCGAGGAGCAGCGGGACCAGATCAAGCGGGCCCTCGGCTACGTCGAGCTGTACGGCCACTACACCGAGACCGAGGCGCTGTACCGCGTCGACCGGCTGATCGAGCTGTTCGAGCGCATGCCGGCCGAGGACCAGGCGACGTTCAACTTCGACCCCGCCAGCTACGACTGGTCGCACTTCTTCCGCAACATCTACCTGCCGGCGGTCGTCACCCACGCCCGCGTCAAGACGACGCCAGGCAAGAAGACGGGCCCGAGCCGGGAGGAACGTGGCCGCAAGGCGATCCTCGACCCCAAGCGCCAGATGGCCTGCTTCGACCTCGAGAACACCATCGTCTCCAGCCAGGTCGTCGACTCGTACTCGTGGATCGCCACCCGCCACCTCGACTGGCCGGACCGCGTGCGGTTCGTGGCCAAGACCCTGCGGGAGGCGCCCGGCCTGCTCGCGCTCGACAAGGCCGACCGCGGCGACTTCCTCCGCCACTTCTACCGCCGATACGAGAACGCCCCGATCGAGCGCCTCAAGGGCGACGCATGGGATCTGTGGTCAGAGCACCTCCTGCTCAAGGCCTACCCCACGGCGATCCGCCGGGTGCGTCACCACCGCAGCCTGGGCCACAAGACGCTGCTCATCACTGGAGCGCTCGACTTCCTCGTTGAGCCGTTCGCCCCCCTGTTCGACGAGGTGGTGTCGTCCAAGCTCGGCGAGGCGAATGGTCGCTACACCGGCGAGCTGACCGCAGTGCCGTGCACCGGCGAGGCCCGCGCCGCCATCATCCTCGACTATTGCGCCGCCAACGGCCTCGATCCAGAGCAGTCCGTCGCATACGCCGACTCTGCCAGCGACCTCCCCATGCTTGAGGCCGTTGGCCATCCCGTCGCGGTCAACGCCGAGCCCAAGCTGGCCGCCATCGCCCGCAAGCGCGGTTGGCACACCGAGACCTTCGAGAAGGCCGGAGGCTCACCGTCCAAGCTGCTCCCCATCGGTGCCCGGGCCACGTGGTCTGCTCGCGGCCGCCGCAAGGCAGGTGCGTGATGACCCCCGACCGGCTTGAGCACAAGCGCGGCGTGGCGCCGCGGTTCTGCGCAAGCCTGCACAGGGGCTGGAGCCACCGATGAAGGCCATCGTCGTCAAGCGCAAGCCGGTGCGGTTCGCCCGAGCTCGCATCGCCGCAGAGCTGGACTCCGGCAAGGGTGCCGCGCACCTCCTCCGCCTGGAGGACATCGACGAGCCGGCGCTGCCCACGCCCGAGTGGCAGCGCGTGCGCCCACTCCTGGCCGGCATCTGCGGCTCCGACCTCGCAACCGTCGACGCCCGGTCGAGCCGATGGTTCGAGTCGATCGTCTCGTTCCCATTCACGCCGGGCCACGAGATCGTCGGCCTCACCGATGACGACCGCCGCGTCGTCGTCGAGCCCGTGCTCGGCTGCGCACCACGCGGCCTCCCGCTGTGCACCGGCTGCGGTGAGCACCACCCCGACCGTTGCGAACGCCTCGCCGTCGGTGGCCTCCAGCCCGGTCTCCAGACCGGCTACTGCGCGGACACCGGCGGCGGCTGGGGTCAGGTCCTCATCGCCCACCCGAGCCAGCTGCACGAGGTCCCTGACGACCTGGCGGATGCTGAGGCCGCGCTCGTGGAGCCGGCGGCCTGCAGCATCCATGCCGCGCTGTCCCCGGTGTTCGGCACCGACGACGGCATCGTCGCCGTGCTCGGCGCCGGCACACTCGGTCTCGGGATCGTCGCGGCGCTCAAGGCGTACGCCATGCCGGACCGGCTCGTCGTCGGTGCGCGCTACCCGGAGCAGAAGGCGTTCGCCAAGCGCTTCGGAGCGACCGACGTCGTCGCCGGCAGCGAGCTGAAGCGGGCGATCCGCCGAATCAGCGGCAGCTTCGAGCTCACCAACGGCAGCCTCACAGGGGGCGCCCACGTCACCTTCGACTGCGTCGGCTCCTCTGCCTCCCTGACCGACGCGATCGACATGACCTGCCCGGGCGGGACCATCGTCCTCGTCGGCATGGCTGCGGGTGTGCAACTGGACCTCACCCCGCTGTGGCAGAAGCAGATCCGGTTGCAAGGTGCATACGCCTACGGCGTCGAGCACCACCCGAGCGCTGCGGACCCGCGATCAACCTTCGACATGGCGCTCGAGCTTGTCAAGAGCGCCGGCCTCGGCGACCTCCTCAGCGCCAGCTACCCGCTCGACCGGTTCACCGACGCCATCGAGCACGCCGCCCACGCCGGCCCTCGGGGCGCGATCAAGGTGGCGCTGGCGCCGAACCCCGCACTCCGCTCTCCTTCTCAGCGAAAGGCAGGCAGCTGATGCCCCGCCCTGGATTCGTCCTCGACGTCGACCGCTCGACCCCGCCCACGCTGTTCTGGCACGGCGAGGGCTTCCGGCTCGAGAAGTTGCCCGTCGGCAGCCGCGTCATCTACGCGCCCGAGCCGATGAAGGCGCTCGACGACCCCGACGCGGCGATCGCCCACGCGCTCGAGCACCCCGACGGCGATTCCAAGCCCCTGCGCGAGCTGCTGTTCGCCGGCATGCGCCTGACCATCTGCTTCGACGACGTCAGCCTGCCGCTGCCGGCGATGGAGCGCCCCGACAACCGCCAGCGCGTCATCGAACAGGTCCTCGACCTCGCCGCCGCCGCCGGGGTTGACGACGTCGTGCTCATCGCCGCCCTCGCGCTGCACCGTCGCATGACCGAGGCCGAGCTTCGCCACGCCCTCGGCGACCGCATCTACGACGCGTTCGCGCCGAGCGGCCGCCTCACCCAGCACGACGCCGAGGACCCAGACAACCTCGTCCACCTGGGTGTCACCAAGCACGGGGAAGACGTCGAGATCAACAAGACGGCCGCAGAGTCCGATCTGCTCGTCTACGTCAACATCAACCTCGTGGCGATGGACGGCGGCCACAAGTCCACCGCCATCGGGCTTGCGTCGTACAAGTCGATCAAGCACCACCACAACCCCACGACCATGAAGCACTCGACCAGTTTCATGGACCGTCACAAGTCCGAGCTGCACACCTCCACCTGGCGGATGGGTGGTGTCATCAAGGACGCCGGCGTGAAGATCTTCCAGATCGAGACGACGCTCAACACCGACACCTTTCCCAAGTCGATGGGATTCTTAAACAAGCGCGAGTGGGAGTGGTCGGCGAAGGATCGCGCCACGTTCCTCGCCACGTCCAAGGGCATCGACATGCTGCCGGTGCGCCGCCGCCGCGAGATCTTCCATTCGGTGAAGGCGCCGCATTCAATGACCAGCGTGCACGCCGGCGAGATCGAAGCGGTTCACGACCTCATCACTGCGACAGTGCACAAGCAGCAACTCGTCGACGTCGAAGGCCAGACCGACATCGTGACCATGGGCTTGCCGTACATCTGCCCGTACAACGTCAACTCGATCATGAATCCGATCCTGGTGATGTGCCTCGGGCTCGGCTACTTCTTCAACATGTACCGGGGAAAGCCGGTCGTGCGCCAGGGCGGGGTGCTCATCATGAGCCACCCCACGCCGTGGGACTTCCACCCGGTGCACCACCCGAGCTACATCGACTTCTTTGAGGAGGTGCTGTCGGAGACGACGGACCCGATGGTCATCGAGCGGGACTTCGAGAAGCGCTATGCGGAGGACGACTGGTATCGACACCTCTACCGAACCAGCTACGCGTACCACGGCGTTCACCCGTTCTACATGTGGTACTGGGGTGCTCATGCCCTTGAGCATCTGGGCCGGGTCATCGTCGTCGGTGGCGACAGGCGCTCCGTCGCTCGCCTGGGCTTTCAGTCTGCGACCACATTGCAGGACGCACTGGAGATGGCCACCGACGTCGTCGGCCGCCACCCAACGATCACGCACCTGCACAACCCGCCGTTGTTCATCGCCGACGTCGCCTGAGGCAGCCCCGTCCCGCGCCGCAAAGGCCAGCCACCGCGGTGGCGTACGGCGGTCGAACGCCCACGGGGATGGTCGCCAGATCCGGATCTCTCACCGTTCCCGCCGGGAGCCGCGTGCGGAAGGTGACCGTGTCGTTCACCAAGGGCGCCAACTCAGGGCCCCTACTGCGATGGCCATGCGGACGCTCTCTGGTTGACCACATGACAGACGTGCCCTGAACCTCTGTCCCTCAGGGTGCCGGTTTGACCGTATCCTTGACCATCATGGGTGTGCAGATCAGCCTCGCCGACACGCTGATCTCCGCGACGCCCGGCACTGACGAAGCGGTGACCATCACCGTCTTGAACACCGGATCGATCGTGGACGAGATCCACTTCGAGGTGCTCGGCGTTGCTGCAGCCCACCTCCGCATCGAACCTGCGTCGCTCTCGCTGATGCCGGGCATGGTGGCGACGGCGACGTTGCACGCGGCCATCCCCGTCGGTTCCGGCCTGCGCGCTGGCGACGTGTCGTTCGGCGTCCTTGCACGCTCCGCCCAGCAGGGCGAGGAGACCGACGTCGCGGAGGGGGTGCTGCGCGTCGTTGGACTCGCGGCGCTCTCGGCCGAGATCGTCCCGCACACCAGCTACGGCAGGACGAAGGCCAAGCACCGCATCGTCCTGACGAACGATGGCAACAGCGCCGTTGATGCCTCCATCGCCGCCATCGATCCGGACGCGATCCTCGATCTCCACCTTGAGAGGGAGACGATCAGCATCCCGGCGGGCGAACAGCGCAGCGTCGGCCTGCGCGTCTCCGTGGTCGGCGACGCGTCCGGCTCGCGCAGCCCATTCGTGGTCAAGGTCATGCAGACATCTGCCGCAGCCACGATTGAGCTGCCTGCCGCGTTCACCCGCAAGCGCAGGAACATCCTGCCGTTCATCGCTGCTGCCGTCGTCATCGCCATCCTTGGTGCGCTGTTCTTCTGGACGCGGGGCGGCGGGGTCAAGGGCGAGCTCGCAGTGGCGGGTGGCGCGTCGACCACCGTCGCCGGGGCCACGACGACCGCGGCGGCGGCAACCGCGACGACGGCAACGACTGCGCCGGCCAAAGGCGGCGGCGCTGGCGGCGGAGGGGGCGGTGGTGGTGG
>JAYUDU010000033.1:0-2679 GCA_043739605.1 Acidimicrobiales bacterium
ACGACGAGCACGTCGTTCGTGTTGGTGCCAGCGTCGCCCGGTCCGCATCGCCTCGCCGTCGACCTGCACGGCGGCCCCCAGGGGTGGCATCCCTCGCTCAGCCCGACGGAGTGGATCCTGCACCACAGCTTGTTGGCCCGCGGGTTCGCCGTGCTGCTCCCCAACCCCCGGGGCTCGTCGGGCTTCGGTGCCGACTTCATGACTGCGTGCGTCGGCGACTGGGGCCACGGGCCGTTGTCCGATGTGCTTGGGGCTGTGGACGCCGTCATGGAGCCAGGCGCGGTCCCTGGACTCGATCTCGCCTCCGGTGCTGCGCCCGTCCTCCACGGCTACTCCTACGGCGGCTACCTCGGCGCGTTCGCGACTGCGCATGACCACCGGTTCGCGCGGGCGGTCATCGGCGCCCCGATCGCTGACCCCTGGTCAACGTTCGGCACCATTGACATCCCGGGTTTCACCGTCCACTCGACGGGCGGCGATGCGGGACTCCCGTGGCAGGCACCACAGCTGTGGCTCGACCAATCGCCTGCCTGGAACGCCCACGGCTGCACCACGCCGACGCTGCTCGTTCACAACGAGGGCGATCTGCGCTGTCCCATCGGTCAGTCGGAACTGCTCTTTGCGGTGTTGCGCTTGGCGGGCTGCGAGGTTGAGCTCGTCCGGTACCCGGGCGGGTTCCACGGCACCGCTGCTCCGTTCCAGATGGTCGACCGCCTGCGCCGCACCGTCGAGTGGCTGCTGCGCGACGCCCCGAGGGCGTAAACGCAATATTGACGACCCTGGCCCGTGGAGGGCGCGAAGTGGTGGCACAATGTGCCCATGGCCTCCCGGTCCCTCGAACGTCAGTATCAGCGCCTCGACGCTGCCTTCCCCGCGGCAGGCGGCGCCAGCACCGCTCCCGGCGGCGCACCCGGCTACGCCCCGCCCCCCGGCTACGCCCCGCCGGGACCGTGGACGCCTCCCGACCCACAGACGTGGGCCGGCCCGACCGTCGAGCGCTTCACCGCCAACGGCGTGTTCGACAAGCTCGCAACGATGGTCCTCGTCGTCGTCGCCGTTGGCACCGTCTCGGCCCTGCTCCTGCCGCCGGCGATCGGCTTCATCGGCATCTTCGTCGCCCTCGGCGCTGGCCTGCTCGGCACGTTCAAGCCCCAGTTCGCCAAGGTCTGCACCCCGATCTATGCCGTGGCCGAAGGTCTGGCGCTCGGTGTGATCTCCGTCATCTTTGCGGACTCAAGCAGCGCCAGCATTATCCCGCTCGCCGTCGTCTTCACCGGTGCGGTGTTCGTTGGCTGCCTCGTCGCCTTCCGCACCGGCCTCGTGCGAGTGACGCACAAGTTCGTCGTCATGACGATGGTGGCAACGTTCGGCCTCCTCGCCGTCGGCCTCCTCACGATGTTCGTCAACATCCCGTTCCTCTCCGACTCCTCCGCAATCGGCGGCCGTGGCCTGATCTTCGGCGTCATCGGCCTCGTCGTCGGCGTGCTGAACCTCTTCGTCGACTTCGCCTTCGTCGGCGAGATGGAGAAGCGGGGCGCGGCCAAGGACGGCGAGTGGTACGCCGTCCTCGGCCTCCTCGCCAGCCTCGTCCTCGTCTACATCAACATCCTCAGGATCCTCGCCTCCTCGCAGCGGCGGTAGTCGCGGCGGCTCCTCTAGACAGTGATCTGCAGCGGGAACGCTGCGGTCACGGGGTGTCGACGGGCGCGGGATCGAGGCCGAGGGAGGCCTCCAACGCGGCGAGGCGGGCGCCGAGCGCGCCCACCCGTGCTTCGAGGGCGTCGATTCGCTCCGCATCTGCTGTGCGGCGGGTCGACGGAGCGGACGCAGCGGTCGTCGCGGCGACGGCGTCGACGTCTACGTCGCCAGACAGCAGGTGCACCCACCGGGCTTCGCGCTGGCCGGGAACGCGGGGCAGCAAGACGACGAGAGCCGGCAGCTGGACCTCGCGGTAGTCGTCGTTGGGCGGGGCCGCCAGCTCCTCGAGCAGCGCGTGGACCTTCTCTGCGTCGGCGAAGGTGTGCATGCGGTCCGATCGAGCCCTCAGCTCCGACGCGGTCTGCGGGCCGCGCAGCGCGAGGAGGCCCACCACCGCTCGCCGCGCGCTGTCGAGATCCCACGCCTCGTGCAGCACGTGGCGGTAGCGGGCCGTGCGAGCACCCGTCTGCGGATGGACGATGCGCACCAGCTTCTCGGGGCGAAGCGAATCGAGGGCGTCCATCACCTCGTCGTCTGTCAGCGACAGCACCGGTTCGCGGCCGGTGGTCTGGTTGCATGCGGTGACGAGCGCGTTGAGCGTGAGCGGGTAGGCGTCCGGCGTGGTCGCCTCCTTCTCGAGGAGCGCCCCCAGCACCCGCACCTCCGTGGCCGTGAGCGACAGCTGCATGGCGGAGATCTTCCCACGGACGCCTTCGCGACGCAGGAGCTACCTCCGATCATCACGTCCTCCCCGGCGGGCGTGCGCGGCTGCATGCCGTCACGTTTCGCTGCTCGACCCGGACAATCCGTTCCCGCGCAGACGCACTCCCGCGCACCGTACACGCGCCGCCAACCGCACCGCTCGTCTCCGACAGCAGACCGGAGGTGCCACCACGAACGTGCGCTTCGTGTACGAATGCGGTGGAACCTCGATGGGGATGACACGAACTGTCGCCGGAGCCCGGCTACCTGACACGCGTG
>JAYUDU010000034.1:0-6968 GCA_043739605.1 Acidimicrobiales bacterium
TGACGGGCTCCGCCGGGGCCGATCTCGACGCAGCTGGGTGGCCGGCGACCGGCCGCGTCGTGCGGGTGCCGATGTTCGGTTTCACGGTGCGCGAGCGCCAGCGACACGGGACGGCTCCGCCGTTCATCGACGCGTTGGTGGAGGGTCGGGGAGAGATCGCCCGGGCGTCCGCGGCCGAAACGGTCCGCGACTACGTCGCACTCGCATTGCGAAGCGGCTTCCCCGAGGCGAGCGCGTTGGACGACGACGTGCTTCGCCGCCTGTGGCTGTCGAGCTGGGTCGATCAGCTCGTCGCCCGCGATGTGCAGCTCGGCGCGTCCGGGCGCGACCCCGTTCGCGTCCGACGGCTGCTGCAGGCCATCGCCGCCAACACCGCCCGCGTGGTGTCCGATGCGACGCTCTATCGAGCCGCTGCTGTCACCCGCGTCACCGGTGTTGCCTACGACATGCTCCTCGAGACGCTGTTCGTCACCGAACGCCTCCCGGCCTGGAGCTCGAACCGGCTCACTCGCCTCGCGAAGGCGCCCAAGCGCCACCTCATCGAGCCGGCCCTCGTCGGCCCGCTGCTCGGCGTCGATGTCGACGGCGTCCTCCGAGACAGCGACCTTCTCGGCGGCCTCTTGGAGTCATTCGTGGTGGCGCAGCTGCGGTCAGAGCTCGCGGTGAGCGCGGGCAATCCGCAGATGTTCCACCTCCGCCAAGCCGATGGCCGGCACGAGGTCGACCTGCTCATCGAGCGGGCCGACGGGGCGCTCGTGGCGATCGAGGTAAAGGCCACGACGACTCCGACGTCCGGTGATGCGCGCCACTTGCACTGGCTGCGTGACGCGTTGGGCGACCGTGTCCGAGCGGCGGTCCTGCTGCACGCAGGCCGACACGCCGTCCCGCTCGGTGACGGTGTCGTCGGGCTGCCGATCGCGGCGATCTGGTCGTAGGCCGGGGGCCGCCGGACCGGACCAGTCAGCGCAGGTTGGCGACGACCTGGCGCAACGACTTGAGCGGCTTGAGCCAGGCGCCCTCAGCCGGCAGGTTGTCGAGGCGGATGCGGGGGAGGGGTTCACGGAAGGCGCCCGGAACATCCTCGAGATCGATGAACTCCAACAGGTCGCTCTGCACGGCGTACCCAGCCACCTCCGCATAGCTGAGGACGGTGACCGGAATCTGGTCGTCGCGGGCGATCTCCTCCAACGGCTCGCGGAACGCGCGCGCATCTGCGCTGGCGACGACGAGCGCCGCGAGGCGCGACCGGCGTCGAGCGATGTGCTCAAGCATGTCGTCGTCGATGTCGTCCTCGGGGTTGATCTTCGGCTTGGCGAACACGCCGAAGCCGCAACTGCGCACCACCTCGACCCACGGCCGCACCTGCGCGGCCATGCCGGCGGCGACGTTGGTGAACAGGTCCGCCTCGAGGTCGCGGTCTGGCCCGCTCCGCTCGACCAGCCACGATGCCACCGCTTCATACCGTGGCCGGCTCCCCGCGCCGGGCTTGCCCCCGATCACGTCGCCCAGCGACATGTCCATGTTGGGGGCATCCCACACGAGCAACACCAGATCACGCACTACAGACGCTTCAACGGTCTCCATGCACCGAGGCTAGGCCGCGGGTGTCACGCGTCGATCGCGAGCCCGACGAACCGCCGGTGGAGCGAACCTGCGTCCACGAACGTCGACAACGTCCACGAACGTGGTGCCAGTTGCTCGGCGGATCGCGGCGCGCTCAGATGCCCATCGGCAGGGCAGCGCGGTCCCAGCCAAGGTGAATGATGGCCTGCTTGAACGCGAAGCGGTCGGTCATGCCGGCGACGTAAGCGACCGCTTCGCGAACGGCCTCGGGGCTCCCGGCGCGCAGCCCCGCCCCCGAGCGAGGGCTGCCGGAGGGCTCGTCGAAGCCGTCGATGGGGAGCGCGTTCGGGCGGTCGGCGTACATCTCGACCAGCGCCCGCAGGACCTTGTGGACCGTGGCCGCCTGTGCGTTGGACGAGGGTCGCAGGTACACCTGCTCGTAGTTGAACGACCGCAGCGCAGCGAGCGCCTCGGCGGGCTCTGGCATCATCCCGATGCGGCCGGTGGCCTCGGCGGCGTCGAGCATGCCGATGATGAAGGTTTCCAGCTGCGCCCCACGTGACGCGCCACCGCGCTCCCGCACCACTTCTGGGACCATGTCGTAGGTGACGACCCCGGACGACACCGCGTCCTCGAGGTCGTGGCAGACGTAGGCGATGCGATCTGCCCAGCTGACGACCTCACCCTCGGGGGTGGCAGGCGCCGGCCTGCTCCAACTGTGGTTGCGGATGCCGTCGAGCGTCTCGACGCACAGGTTGAGCGAGACGAGGGTGACGTCGGCGCCCCAGGTTGCGTGGTCGAAGCCTTCGGGGAGGAACGGCGAGAGTGCATCCTCGGATGCGTGGCCCCCGGGGCCGTGCCCGCAGTCATGGCCCAAGGCGATGGCCTCGGTGAGAGCAACGTTCAACCGCAGCGCCCGAGCAACCGCGGTCGCCACCTGCGCGACCTCGAGGGCGTGCGTGAGGCGGGTGCGCTGGTGGTCGTCTGGAAAGACGAAGACCTGGGTCTTTCCGGCGAGGCGTCGGAACGGCGAGCTGTGCAGGATGCGGTCGCGGTCGCGCTCGAAGCACGTCCGGAACCGATCGGGCTCCTCGTCCCGTGCTCGGGTGCCCGCGGCCGATGCGCGGGTGGCCCCGGGTGCGAGCGCGGCCCCCTCTGCGTCTTCGCGCTGGCGCCGGGTTGAGAGCACCCCGGAGGCCTGTCCGACCCCGCACGCAGAGTCGATGTGGGCGACGCGCACAGCGTCATCGTGCAGACTCGTCGGGTGGCCGGCCATCGTGCCCGCCCAGCGCAGTGAACGCTCCGTCGCTGAAGCCGTCGAGCCCATGGAGGAGATCGTACTGGTGCCCTGTGACAGTGACGACGCCCGCGCCGCGGGGCCCCGTGAGCTACTCCTGGGGTCGGATGCGGCCGCCGGCGTGCAAGGTCCGACCGTAGGACTCGACTGAGGCGAGCGCGGCGCCGAGCTGGTGCTCGAGGGCGGCGCGCTCCTCTGAGAGCTTCGCCTCCACGGCCTCGCGGCGGGCGTGGAGCGCGTCTCCGACGTGGTGGCGGGTGTCGCTCACCTTGGAGGGCAGGTGCGAGACCGACGCCTTCGACGCCGCGAGGGCGGCACTGGCCTTGGTCCAATGCGAGCGCACCATGCCGACGTCGAGGTAGCCGCTCTTGAGGCGGGCGCCCGCCTTCACCTCTGCGGTGGGCACCCGCAGGTCGGAGACCAGACCAACCAGTGACATGGCCTTCAGCACGTAGAACGTCGGGTCGTACTCCCACCAGAAGAAGCCCTGGCGTGCCGACACTTGGTGGTGGTGGTGGTTGTTGTGCCAGCCCTCGCCGAGGGTGATGAGGGCCACCAGCGCCGAGTTTCTGCTGGTGTCTGTGGTGGCGTAGCGCCGCTTGCCGAACACATGAGCGACGGAGTTGACGGTGAAGGTGCCGTGCCACAACAGGATGGTCGAGCAGAAGAAGCCGACGACCAGGCCGCTGAGGCCGGCGATGAAGTAGCTGGCGATGGCGAGCGTGAGCGGCGCCATCCACTCGAAGCGGTCGATGAAGCGCAGCTCAGGGAACTTGGCGAGGTCCTTGACCATGCCGAGGTCGGTCTTCTTGTGGCGGTCGGACAAGATCCAGCCGACGTGGCTGTGCCAGAAGCCCTTGAGGGGCGAGTGCACATCGGCCTCGTTGTCCGTCTCGCGGTGATGCAGGCGGTGGTGCGATGCCCACCACAACGGGCCCTTCTGGAGGCACGACGTGCCGCCAAGACCGAGGAGGAACACCACCGCGCGCGGCGCCTTGAAGCTGCGGTGCGAGAAGTAGCGGTGGTAGCCGGCGGTGATGAAGAACATCCGTACGAGGTACGACGCGACGCCCAGGGCCAGGGCCGCCTTGCTGACGCCGGTATAGAACGCCGCCAACGGCACCAGGTGAAAGAGCAGGAAGGGAACAGAAGCCTTCCAGTTCACGTGCTCATCGGGCCGCAAGGGCAAGGTCCGGCTCAAGGGGTGCTCCGTCGGGGGGGTTGGTGCAAGGAGCGGCCTGGCGGCACGGTTCCGTTGACGCAGAGGGTACAGCAGCGTGGCCCAGCGCCCACGGCGGCGCCTGGCGAAGTCGGTGCGCGTGCTCTCTGGACCAGAGGCTCCAGGCGGCGACTACCGTGCGCAGCATGGACGTGCGCATCGGTGTCACCTACTCGGCCAGCGTGCTCGAGGTCGACCTCGCGGAGGCGGATGGCGCCGCCGTGCAGGCCCAGATCACGGAGGCACTCGGCGCTGACAACGGGGTGCTGTGGCTGACCGACAAGAAGGGCCGGACCGTCGGGGTGCCGTCATCGAAGGTCGCCTACGTCGAGATCGGCAACGGCGAGGGCGAACGCAAGGTCGGCTTCGGGATCAGGTAGGCCGGCACGGCTCGATCCGCCCGTGCTCGGGACGAGGACCACGTGGCTGGAGTCGGCTTGAAGATGAACGACCTGCTGGACCGCAAGTTGCTCTTCGTCACCGGGAAAGGTGGCGTCGGCAAGTCCACCATCGCCGCGTCGCTGGCGCTGCTGGCAGCAGAGCGGGGCAAGCGCGTCCTCGTGTGCGAGGTCGACGCCAAGGGCAACCTCGCCGACTTCTTCGAGACGGGTCCGACGTCGTTCGAAGAGCGCCAGGTGCTGCCCAACCTGTGGGCGATGTCGATGGACACAGAGGCCAGCCTCAAGCAGTACCTCGCCCTCCAGCTAAAGCTACCGCTGGTCACCCGCATCGGGCCCATCTCGAAGATGTTCGACTTCGTCGCCACCGCCGCGCCCGGGGTGAAGGAGATCGTCACCATCGGCAAGTTCTGCTGGGAGGTCAAGGAACGTCACTACGACCTGGTCGTCGTCGACGCCTCGCCCACCGGCCACATCGTCGGACAGCTCGCGAGCCCCCAAGCCATCAACGACCTGGTTCAGGTGGGGCTCGTGCGCAACCAGACCGGCTGGATGATCGACATCCTCGGCGACAAGGCGAAGACCGGCCTCATCATCGTGGCCACGCCTGAGGAGATGCCCGTCAACGAGACCATCGAGCTGGCGGGTCGCCTGCACGCCGAGACCAACGTCGAGCTGGCCGCGGTGGTGGTCAACCGGGTCCTCCCAGAGCTGTTCGGCCGGGGCGAGGAAGAGGTGTTCGAACAGCTGCTCGCCTCGCCGGGCGCGCTCGACGAGGCCCTCGGCGGCGATAGCTCGAAGCTGCTGGCCGCCGCCAACCTCGCGACCACGCTGCGCCGTACCCGTGCCCACCACCTCGAGCGCATCAGGGACGGCCTCGATCCCGCCACGCCTCTCCTCTTCGTGCCGTACTTGTTCGTCCGCTCCCACGGCCTGCGCAGCACGCGCATGGTGTCGGAGGCGCTCGGCGAAGAGCTGGGTTTCTGATGGAGCCTCGCCGACCCGCCAAGCACGGCGCGCAATCGACGCCGATCGCGGGGCTGGAGGCCTTGCTCGCCAGCAAGGAGATCGTCATCTCCTGTGGCTCTGGTGGTGTCGGCAAGACCACCACCAGCGCGGCCGCGGCCGCCATGGCCGCAGTGCGCCAGGGCGGCAAGGTCCTGGTCCTGACCGTCGACCCCGCCAAGCGACTCGCCAACGCCTTGGGGCTCGACGGCATCGGCAACACCGAGGCGCAGGTGCCACCAGAGGCCTTCAGGGCCGCCGGAGTGCGCCCTCGGGGCGAGCTGTGGGCCGCGATGTTGGACACCAAGCAGAGTTGGGACGACCTCGTCCGTCGGCACGCGCCCGATCGCAGGACAGCAGCGCAGATCCTCGACAACAAGCTGTACGCCAACATCACCGGCCGTTTCGTCCAGAGCCACGAGTACATCGCCATGGAGCGCCTGTACGAGCTGCACGCGACGGGCCGCTACGACCTGATCGTCGTTGACACGCCACCAACGCGCAACGCCCTCGACTTCCTAGAGGCGCCAGATCGGATGGCCGACTTCTTCTCGTCTCGGCTGCTGCAGCTGCTCACCGTGCCCGGGCGAAGCCGCCTGCTGAGCTTTGCGACGAAGCCGTTCTACAGCGTGGCCGACCGAGTGCTCGGCTCGCAGTTCCTCTCCGACATCGCCGAGTTCTTCCAGCTGTTCCAGTCGATGGGCCCTGGCTTCGTCGAGCGGGCCAAGGCGGTCGACCGGGTCTTGCACGACAGTCGAACGACGTTCCTAGTGGTGTCGACGCTTGAGGCTGCACCGGCCCATGAGGCGGAGTTCTTCCTCGACAGTCTGCAGACCATGGGCTTCCACCGAGGCGGTCTCGTGCTGAACAAGGTGCTGCCCGAGTATCTCCTGGACGAGGGCGCCGGTGCGCTCGCAAGCCGGCTCCACGACGACTCTGGCGCCATTGCGGCCCGCCTGGCGCCGACGCTCGCCGGTGCGGACCAAGCCCAGATCCGGCGAGTGCTGGCAGAGGTGGCCGACGCGTTCGGCAACTACCAGGTGGTCGCGCAACGCGAGGCAGAACTGTCGTCCGAACTTGGCGCGCGCGCTGATGTCGTCGTTCGGGTGCCGTACTTCGAGTCGGACATCCACGACCTCCGGGGTCTGCTGCAACTGGGCGGCGCCCTCTTCGGCGACGCATCGATCGACCAGGGCGGCTCCGGCAAGACATCAGGCCGCGGCGCGGGGGGTCGTGCGACCTAGGCTCGCCCGCCGTGGACGACGCCGAACTGGTCATCGCCGCCCGAGAGGGCACTCGGACGGCATTTGCGGGCATCTATGACCGCTACGCCGACCGTGTCCATGATGTCTGCTTCGCGCTGTTGCGCGACCGAGGCGACGCGGCAGCTGTCACCCAACAGACCTTCACCACCGCCGCGCAACGCATCGCGCAGCTCCGCGACCCCGCCCGGCTGCGTGCCTGGCTGTTTGCCATCGCCCGACAC
>JAYUDU010000035.1:0-2661 GCA_043739605.1 Acidimicrobiales bacterium
GTCGACCGCAAGCCGGTGAAGGAGCCGATGCAGACCGGCATCAAGGTCATCGATGCCATGACGCCGGTCGGCCGTGGCCAGCGAGAGCTCATCATCGGCGACCGCAAGACCGGCAAGACCTCGGTGGCGATCGACACGATCATCAACCAGAAGGGCCTTGGCGTGAAGTGCATCTACGTCGCCATCGGCCAGAAGGCATCGAACGTCGCAGAGATCAACAGCAGGCTTGAGGCCGCCGGTGCCATGGAGTACACGGTCATCGTCAACTCGCCGGCGTCGGACCCGAGCCCCTTCAAGTGGCTCGCCCCCTACGCAGGTTGTGCGATGGGCCAGCACTGGATGGACAACGGCGAGCACGCCCTCATCGTGTACGACGACCTTTCCAAGCAGGCCGACGCCTACCGCCAGATGTCGCTGCTGTTGCGCCGCCCCCCGGGCCGCGAGGCCTTTCCCGGTGACGTCTTCTACTTGCACAGCCGCCTCCTTGAGCGTGCCGCCAAGTTGTCCGACGCCCTCGGCGGCGGATCACTGACCGCGTTGCCCATCATCGAGACCAAGGCTGGCGACATCTCGGCGTACATCCCGACCAACGTCATCTCCATCACCGATGGCCAGATCTTCCTCGACTACGACCTCTTCAACTCCGGCGTCCGCCCCAGCATGAATGTCGGCACCTCGGTGTCCCGAGTCGGGGCCTCCGCACAGATCAACGCCATGAAGAAGGTATCGGGCGGCCTCAAGCTCGACCTCGCCAACTTCCGCGAACTCGAGGCGTTTGCCGCCTTCGGCGCCGACAGCCTCGACAAGGCCAGCCAGAACATGATCAATCGTGGTCAGCACCTTGTCGAGTTCTTCAAGCAGAAGGACGGCTCGCCGCTCAAGATCGAGGACCAGGTCGTGGCCATCTATGCCGCCGCCAACGGGTATCTCGACCTGTTGCCCATCGCTGACGTGCAGCGCTACGAGGCAGAGCTGATCGCCGATGTGCGCAGCCGTCACCCCGAGATCCACGCCTCCATCCTTGAGAAGAACTATCCAGAGGCCGAGCTCAAGGCTGCTGTCGACGATTTCTCGTCCCGCTTCTCGGGCGAAGCACCGGCGCCTGTCGGCGCCTCTGGCGCCATTGACGCCGAGCTGCGGTAGCCATGCCGGGCGGACAGGAACGTGCGCTGCGCCGGCGGATCAAGTCGGTGCAGTCAACCAAGAAGATCACGCGCGCCATGGAGCTCATCTCCGCGAGCCGCATCGCCAAGGCGCAGCAGAAGGTCGCCGCGGCGCGACCCTACGCAGAACGCATCACCGAGGTCATCCGCAACCTCTCCGCGGCGGGGGCAGGTGGCGGCCAGGCCCTGCTGACCACCCGAGATCACGTGGCGAGCGTTGGCGTCGTTGTCGTCACCGCAGACCGCGGCCTCGCGGGGGGATACAACTCCGGCGCCCTCAAGGTGGCCGAAGGCATCATCGCAGAGGCAGAGGCCGCCGGTCAGGCCGCCAAGGTGTACGTGGTCGGCCGCAAGGGCGTGAACTACTTCCGCTACCGCGGCCGTGCGGTGCAGGCCAGCTTCATCGGCTTCACCGACAACCCCTCGTACGAGGACGCTCGCAACATCGCCCGCACCGTCGTCGACGACTTCGAGGCCGGCGTCGTCGACCGCGTCGAGCTGGCGTACACCCAGTTCCTGTCTGCTGGGACCCAGCGGCCCATCTCCCGCCGCTTCATCCCGCTTGAGCCAGAGTCGCTGCCCGGCGCCGCGGCGGCTGCCATCGGCGAGACCGGAGCGACGGCCGACTACGAGTTTGAACCCGACCCCAACAGCATCCTCGCCAAGCTGCTGCCGCGCTATGTCGAGAGCCGCCTCTTCGCGGCGCTCCTCGACGCCGCGGCATCGGAGCACGCGGCGCGCCAGCGGGCGATGAAGTCGGCAACAGACAACGCAGGCGAGCTCATCAAGCGCCTCGAACGCCAGATGAACCGGGCCCGCCAGGACGCCATCACCACCGAGATCATCGAGATCGCTTCGGGCGCAGAGGCGCTCAACAAGGAGCACGACGAGGTCGCGAGCACGATGTCGAAGGACTACTTCTCTTCGCACGATCCCGACCCGTTCGACCGCCACGACCACCACCACCACCACCCCCATGGGCACTGAGACCAGCATGCCCATCACCTCAGGAGCCGGACGATGACCACCATCGAGACCCCCATCGCTGTCGTCCGCAAGGAAGGCAAGATCGTCGCCATCGTTGGCCCGGTCGTCGACATCGAGTTCCCCGCAGACGGGATGCCAGAGCTCAACCACGCCGTCGAGTTCGACATCGTGGTCGAGGGTGATACCACGGTCGTCACAGCAGAGGTCGCCCAGCACATCGGTGACTGCCGCGTCCGCGCCATCTGCATGTCGCCCACCGACGGCCTGAAGCGTGGCGCCGTGGTGCGCCAGCTGGGCCATGGCATCCAGGTGCCGGTCGGCAGTGCCGTGCTCGGTCACGTCTTCAACGTGCTGGGCCGCCCGCTCGACACCAAAGGCAAGCCGCTCGACCCGCCGGCCGACGACTACTGGGAGATCCACCGCCCTGCGCCGGCGTTCGATACCCTCGACAACGCCACTCGCGTGCTCGTCACCGGCGTCAAGGTCATCGACCTCCTTGAGCCCTACGCCG
>JAYUDU010000036.1:0-6944 GCA_043739605.1 Acidimicrobiales bacterium
GGGCTTGCGCTGGATGGGGACGTACTCGGTGAGCGGCTCTGCGGTGATGACGACGGCCGCGGCGTGGATGCCGTCGGAGCGGCGCAACCCTTCCAGGCCCCTGGCGACGTCGACGACCTCCTTCACCTCGGGTTCGAGGTCGTACATGGCGCGCAGCTCGCCGGCCGCCTTGTAGCCGTCTGCATACTTTTCGTGTTGCTCGAGGCATGCCCACAGCGGTGTGTCGCGGCCCATCACGAGCGGCGGCATGACCTTGGCGATGCGGTCGCCGAGGCCGTAAGGGTGTCCGAGCACCCGCGCGGCGTCACGCACCGCGGCTCGAGCCTTGATGGTGGAGAACGTGACGATCTGGGCGACGTGGTCCCAGCCGTACTTCTCTGCGGCGTAACGGATCATGTCTCCCCGGTAGCGGGAGTCGAAATCCATGTCGATGTCTGGCATCTGCTTGCGGCCCGGGTTGAGAAAGCGCTCGAAGAACAGGCCGTACTTGATGGGATCGAGATCGACGATCTTGAGGCAGTACGAGACCGCAGAACCAGCGGCAGAACCCCGACCGGGTCCGACTCGCATGATGGTGCGGGCATAGCGGATGAGGTCCCACACGATGAGGAAGTAGTCGTCGAAGCCCATGTCGGAGATGACGCCGAGCTCGAAGTCGATGCGCTCGACGGCCTCGGGCGGAATGGGGAAGCCGTAGCGCTCCTTGGCTCCCTCGTACACCAGCTCGCGCAGGTAGGTGGCGGCGTCGGCGTAGCCGTCCGGTCGCACGTACTGAGGAAGGGGCGCCTTGCCGAACTCGATCTCCGCCCGGGCGCGCTCCGCGATCCACAGCGTGTTGTCGCACGCCTCGGGGTAGTGGCGGAAGAGGTTGCGCATCTCCTGAGCGGTCTTCAGATAGTGCTGATCTCCATGAAACCGGAAGCGGTTCTCGTCAGAGATCAGCGCCTGGGTTTGCACGCACAGCAGCGCATCGTGGGACTTGGCGTCGTGCTGGCTGACGTAGTGGCTGTCATTGGTCGCCAGCAGTGGGGCCCGTATCTTGCGGGCGATGCGGATGAGGTCGGGGTTGGTGTCGTGCTGCTCCTGGATGCCGTGATCCTGAAGCTCAACGAAGAGGTTGTCGCGGCCGAAGATGTCCTGGAGGCGGGCCGCCAGACGGGTCGCTTCATCCTCCTTGCCCGCCATCAGCGCTTGAAGCACCACACCTCCGAGACACCCCGTCGTGGCGATGATGCCCTCGTGGTGCTCCTCGAGCATCTGCCAGTCGGCACGCGGCTTGCGCCAGTAGCCGTGGAGGAAGGCGTCGGACGACAGCTTCATCAGGTTCTTGTAGCCGAGCGTCGTCTCGGCCAGCGTGGTCAGGTGGTAGTAGGCCTTCTCTCCACCCTCGGCATCGCCGCCGCCGTCGTCGGTTTTCGAGGTGCGCGTCCGCGGCCGGTCGTGGCGGCTCTCCTTCGCCATGTAGAGCTCGCTGCCGATGACTGGCACGATGCCTTGCTCTCGGCACTCGTTGTAGAACTCGATGACGCCGTACATGTTGCCGTGGTCGGTGATGCCGATGGCGGGCTGGCCGTCGGTGACCGCGGCCGCGACGGCGTCCTTCACTCGGGCTGCTCCGTCGAGCATCGAGTACTCGGTGTGCTGGTGGAGGTGCACGAACGACGACGACGACACGACGGGGACTCTCTCGGTTGCGGCCCGCAAGCACGGGCGCTCTGGCCGGCGCCGCACTCGCGATCGGCGCCGGACGAGCCAGCTTCGACAACGAGAACCACAGCCGTGGGATTCGCCGGAACCTATCCCACGACGCGACCGACCGCCTAGGCTTGCGATGCATGGCGTCGCTGGGACCGTCCGAGATCGCGTTCGCTCCACCCGCGACGGTCGACCGGCGACTCCCGGCCGCGGTATCGGCTGCGCCGCCCGTCGCGTTGGTCCCGCTCGGCGATGCTGACGCCAGTCTCAATGCGGCTCGCGAAGCCAGTCGAGACACCAGAGCACAGCAGGTGCGCCGAGCGGTCGCGGCGCTCGGTTGCCCCATCGTCCCCCTCGACGGCGACGCGAACGTCGTCGTCCTGATCGGGCCTTCTGCCACCGTCCAAGCGTGGCTTGCAGCCGTTGTGCCCAGCGGCCGTCCTGTCATCATCGTCGTCGCACTCGTTGACGCAGCGGGCCCCAACATCGCGACGGCGTTCGCTGCGGGCGCCGCCGAGGTCGTGCCGCAGTCAGCCGACGAGGCGGAACTGCGCGCCCGGCTGGGCGCTGTGATCCGACTCGCTACGTTGGTTGCCGCGCAGCATCACCGCGACGACGAGTTCGAGGTGTTCGCTCAGCGAGCGAGCCACGACCTCAAAGCGCCGCTCGCGGTCATTCGTGGCATGGCCGACACGCTCGCCTCCGCGTGGGATCGCCTCGGCCCAGAACGCCGCGACCAGTTGCTCCGGGCGGTGTCATCCAACGCGTCGAGGGCCGCGGCGATGGTCAGCGATCTGCTGAGCCTCGCCTTGGCGCATGCGGAGTCGGGCGAGGCACCGTGTGCGCTCGCGGCCACCGGGGTCATCGTGGCCAACGCCGTGGTCGCGCAGGTCCTGAGCACTGACGATCACATTTCGGTCGATGGCGACCTGCCGGATGTGGCGATGCCGGCCGCAGATCTCACAACCATCATCGTCAACATCATCGACAACGCGACGCACTACGGACGCGACGAGGCCGGTCGGCTCCACCTCGCCATCACGGGGACGCGAACCACAGATGCCCTCGTCATCGAGCTTGAGGACCATGGCGCCGGCGTCCCGCCCGACGCAACGCGGACCCTGTTCGACCCGTTCGTGCGCCTCGCGGGCTCCGGCGAACTCAATCCAGACTCGACCGGCATCGGCCTCGCGATCGTCGCAAGAGCAGTGCAACGATGGGGTGGGCGCGTCGGCGTCGAGGCTGGCGGCGCAGGCGGGGCTCGGTTCGTGCTCGTCTTGCCGCTCGCCCAACCTGACGCAACACTCGACGTGCGCGTGCCTCAGAGGTAGGTGCCCGACGCAGCTTCGGCGGGTGCGGGCAGTGCTCGCTGGCGCATCTGGTCCATCTGTTGACGGGCCATGGCCTGTTGGGCGAAGAGCATCGCTTGCATCCCGTGGAACAGGCCCTCCAGCCAGCCCACCAATTGGGCATGCGCGACGCGCAGCTCTGCGTCGCTTGGAGCATCGCTCGAGAACGGCGACACCAATCGAGCCAGTTCGTCGCGCAGATCTGGCGACAACCCGCTCGCCAGCTCACGCACGGAGATCTCGTACACCTCTCGGAGGCGATGGCGGCTGGCGTCGTCGAGCGGTGCGGCCTTGACCTCCTCCAGGAGCTGCTTGACCATGGAGCCGATGCGCAGCACCTTCGCCGGCTCTTCGACCGCTGATGTCAGCTCAGGACCCGACGGCATGGGTTGCGCCGCCGCGACGGGCGTCTCGGTGATGGGTGGAACGGCCGGGTCGACGTCGGTCACGATCGCATCCTGCCACCCCGCGCCGCATACGATGCGTGCGGTGAGGGTCCACTCGGTGCGCGTCCGGTCGTGAAGGTCTCGACGCGTGGCGACTACGCCAGCAGGGCGCTGCTTTCGCTCGCCCTCCACGCCAACGGTGGTACGCCCACCTCGGTCAGGGACATCGCCGACCGGACCGGCCTGCCGCAGCCATACCTCGAACAGATCCTCCTCGCGCTCAAGGGCGCGGGCCTGGTGCTGTCCAAGCGCGGCGTCGGTGGTGGCTACGTGTTGTCGCGCTCCCCCGTCGAGATCACGCTCGCGGAGATCGTGAGCGCCGTCGATGGCCCCATCGCCGCAGGCGACTTCGGTCGACCACACGAGGACGGTGCGTGTGAGCATGAGGGCCAGTGCATCCTGCTTGAGGTGTGGGACGACGTCGGGGCCCACATGCGGGCCCACCTGTCCGGCTTCACGCTGGCGGACATGGTCGCTCGTGCGAAGGGACTTCCGGCTCCTGCGGTCGCAGATCAGATCGCTGCGACGGACCGGGCGGCGCTGCGGGCGGTTCGCTGACCGCACCCTCGGCCTGCGCCGCAACAAGCGCGACCACGAGATCGGCGGGAAGGGCCGCGCTCAGGTCGATGGCGGCGCCCGTGACGGGATGGACGAAGCGCAGCGCCCTCGCGTGGAGGAACGGGCGGGCGAGATCGAGTTCGGCGCGGCCGCCGTACAGGATGTCGCCGACGACGGGATGGCCGATGGCCGCGAGATGGACGCGAATCTGGTGGGTGCGACCCGTCTCGAGCGTGCACCCCAGCACGGTCCGGCCCACGAGGCGCTCCTCGACCTCGTATCGGGTGCGAGCGTGCTTGCCGTCAGGCACGACGGCTCTGCGGACGGCGACCTTCGGGTCGCGGCCGAGGGGCGCATCGATGAGGCCGCCGCTGGACGTGACGACACCGTGCACGAGGGCGACGTAGCTGCGCTCGACGTCGTGCGCCGCGAGCATCGCGGTCAGCAGGCGGTGCGCCTCGGGGGTTCGTGCGACCACGAGGAGGCCCGATGTTCCCGCATCGAGTCGATGCACGATGCCTGGTCGCTCCGACGGGCCCATCTCGCCGCGGTCTGCGGCCGCCGCGAGGTCGGGGAATGTGGCGAGCAATCCATGCACCAGCGTGGCGGACCGGACGCCATGGCCGGGATGCACCACAAGGCCAGCCGGCTTGTTGATGACGGCGATGTGCTCGTCCTCGTACTCCACCCGAAACGCCACGTTGGGGTCGGCGACGATCGTGTCGTCGCTCGGGGGGGGAAGGTCGACCTCGAGGAGACTCCCCTCGTGGAGCCGCGCGGAGACCTTCGCTACCGGTCGGCCATCGGCACGCACCGCCCCTTCGTCGACGAGCCGCGCCACGACGGAGCGAGGGAGGTCGGCGAGCAGGGCGACGGCCTTGTCGACTCGCTCGCCTGCCAGTGCGTGGGGTATCTCGACCCGCAACACCTCGATGCTCGTCACGGTGTCGACCCTGCGCTCGGATCGACGCGCTGGCTGGCGCCTGCCCGCGCGGGCGCGTCTCCGGTTGGCTGGCGGAGCGCCAACAGACCGAGCGCAAGCGCTCCGCAGGTGACAGCAGCGTCGGCTGCGTTGAAGGCAGGGAACCATTGGAGGTCGATGAAGTCGACGACTGCTCCAGCGTGATGCCTCACGACGCGGTCGATCAGGTTGCCGACCGCGCCGCCGACGACGGCGCCGATGGCCACGGCCGGTAGCCGGCCCGGCATCGAGCGACCGACGACCAGCACACCCACGACCACGGCAACGGCAAGCGGGACGATGGCGAGACCTGCGCCGCGCAGCTGGGAGAACGCTGCTCCCGAGTTGAAGTACAGCCCGAGCTGGAGGGTCCATACGATGTGGACGGGGTCGCGGTTGGCGAGCGACGACACCGCCCAGCTCTTGGTGGCCTGGTCGATGACCACGACCACGGCGGCAACTGCGGCCACGA
Source organism: Acidimicrobiales bacterium (assembly GCA_043739605.1). Taxonomy (GTDB): domain Bacteria; phylum Actinomycetota; class Acidimicrobiia; order Acidimicrobiales; family JAUJNH01; genus JAYUDU01. The sequence continues at coordinate 5,482 of JAYUDU010000036.1, forward strand.
TGCCCCACGCCGCCCGCACCCGGTGACCGGCGGCGGCCATCGGGCCTGGGGGGGTAGGCAGCTCAGCGACGGCCGAGGATCCCGCCGGACTTGGCCTTCACCGACATGGCGGCCCACGGGATGGCCTCGAGGCGCGCCTTCGCGATGGGTTCGCCGGTGGCCTCGCAGATGCCGTAGGTGCCTGCATCGATCTTGGCGAGCGCGATGTCGATCTCGCGCACCTGGGCGAGCTGTTGGGAGGACATCAACAGATCCATCTCCCTGTCCATCGCGGTCGTGGCCCCTTCGCCACCCTCGTCGTCGAACTGAGTGTCGCCAGGCTCTGCGTCCGCGATGATGGCATCGGCCTCGGCCTGGAGGGCGTTGGCAGACCCGAGCAGCTCGACGCGGTGGGTGTACAGCGACGCTTGCTGCTTGGCGAGCCACTTGTCGGCGGGCACCGGACGATCGGAGACCTCGTCGTGGGTCGCCGGTGTTGCCTTCCGAGCGCTCGACGCTCTGGCCTTGGCAACGGGCTTGCGCGGGGCGGCCTTCGGGCTTGGCTCTGCGGGCTTGGGTGCTCGGGGCATGCGCTCTTCGTCCTCTGAGGTAGCCGTCGAGTGACGGCAGTCCGCCCAAACTGGGGGCGCCGAAAGGTAGCACCGAGTCGGAGGATAGGGCGGCCACGCTCCAATGGCCGCATCGGCAAAGGTGGCGTCAGGCCGTTGAGGTCCACCTACGCTGCCGTTGCCATGCCTGCCGCCGCCCGCCCCTACCCCGATCTTCCGGCCTCCCCAGACCTGCCGTCGATCGAGCGCGGGGTGCTGGCGCGCTGGGCCGAGGACGACACCTTCCGGGCGAGCATCGACCAGCGTGACGGTGCCGATGCCTTCGTCTTCTATGACGGCCCCCCGTTCGCCAACGGCCTGCCCCACTACGGCCACCTGCTCACCAGCTTCGTCAAGGACGCAGTGCCCCGCTACCAGACGATGCGCGGCCGCCAGGTGCCGCGCCGCTTCGGCTGGGACTGCCACGGCCTGCCGCCAGAGATGGAGGCGGAGAAGGAGCTGCAGCTTGGCGGCCGAGCCGCCATCATCGAGTTCGGCGTCGAGCGCTTCAACGCCCACTGCGCCGCCTCGGTCACTCGATACACCCACGAGTGGCGCGACTACGTCACGCGGGCCGCACGCTGGGTCGACTTCGCAGACGACTACCGCACCATGGACCTCTCCTACATGGAGAGCGTGATGTGGGCGTTCAAGACGCTGTTCGACAAGGGGCTGGTGTACCAGGGCGAGCGCGTGCTCCCGTACTGCTGGGAGTGCGAGACGCCGCTGTCCAACTTCGAGACCCGCGTGGACGACGCCTACCGCGACGCCCAGGATCCGGCCGTCACCATCGCCTTCACCCTCTCCGAACCGCCGGTGTGGGCGCAGGGTCGCACCACCCGGGTGGTCGCTTGGACGACGACACCGTGGACGCTC
>JAYUDU010000037.1:0-6933 GCA_043739605.1 Acidimicrobiales bacterium
GAGCGATCTCAGCCCACGACCACCCAAGTCGTCGGGCGTTCGCGACCTGCAGGGTCTCAAGCACATCGAGGAGGTCGCCCAGCGCGGCGACCGCGGCGAGCCCAACGGCTGGATCGGTGCTCGCGGCCTCAGCTGCGAGCTCAATAGCCTGCGTCATGCCGTCATCCTAGGTTGACGATGGCGCCGGCGTCAACCGTGTTTGACGATCCGTCTCGTCAGCGCTGCTTGACGACCGGGGGGACGCAAACGCACCGTCCTGCCGGCCGCCCGGACCGAGACGGTGCGCTTCCGTCCCCACGAAGATCGCTCGTGGCACTTCATGCTGTCTTTGATAGGGTTTCATTATGCATCGTCGCTCAGCGTTGCCTCCGACGCTGCTCGGCGTCGCTCTCGCCCAGGACCGCTGCTTCACGACGGCTCAGGCCGCTGCGCACGGGGTCGGCCGGCAGGGTCTGGGGTTGGCAACGGACGGTGCGTGGGGCTCGGCCGGTTACGGCGTGTGGACGCTGCGCGACGACCCGGACGACGGGCGCTCGGTCGCCGAACGCCTGCTCGCGGCGGCCCGCCGGCGAGGTCGTGTCGTCCAGCTGGCGAGGCCCGAAGCAGTCGCCTGCGACGACCTCGCTGCCGAGCTCGCACAGCTGGACGGCTGGTGGACGGGCGGCGCTCAGCGCCACTCGGTGCCGCTCGGGCACAGCAGGCGATCTGGATGGCGGCGGCGCCAGCTCGATGACGCCGATGTCGTCGATCTCGGGGGCATCCGGGCAACCGCACCGATGCGCACGATCCTCGACCTGCTCCAAGCGCATGCGGCCGGCAGCCACCTCGACGAACTTCTGGAGCTGCTGATCGAATCAGCCCTCCGGCAACGGCTCGTCACCCTTGAGGAGTTGTGCGCCGCGGCATTGCGGCGCGGGAACGAGGCGCTGCGAGCAGTACTTCGTCGGCGAGCCGGCGCTCCTCCGACCGAGAGCATGCTGGAGACGCTCGCTCTGCGCCTCGCTCGGGTCGCAGGCTTACCGGAGCCGACGCGCCAGCTCGAGATCGTCGACGAGGAGGGACGCGTCGTCGCCCGGGTCGACTTCGCGTGGCTGGCGCTCCGGCTCATCCTTGAGGTCGACGGATCGCACCACCTCGACCAACGCCTGCACGACGAGGAGCGAGACCTGGCGATCTTCCAAGCGACCGGTTGCATGGTCGTCCACCTCCGCTGGCGCCACATCGTCGACCGCCCACGGGCGACGGCGAGGCGTCTCGCCAGCCTGGCCAAGGCCGGCATGAGGTCGTGACCGCAAGCACGGGACGGAAATGCACCGTCTTGCTGCGGGCAGCGCGCAAGACGGTGTATTTCCGTCCTCCTTGCGCGCCGAGAGCGGACGCCAGCGGACGAGACCGCCGAAGCCGGCCTCTCGCCCGCCAGAAACCACAGTGGCCCAGTCGGTGTCTGGACGTGCGCCTGAAGGAGCCGCCCGGCGGCGGGACAGGTGTGCGCCCGCAGGGAGGAAGACATCGACCCCTTTGGGCCACGTGGTGGACCAAGCGAGCCCTGCGAGCGGAGGTCAGCGAGCCGGAGTGAGCGAAGCGAGCCCTCCGGCTCGCACGGGGCAGTGCCACAGTGGCCCGGTCGGTGTCTGGACGGACGAGGACGTGCGCCTGAAGGAGCCGCCCGGCGGCGGGACAGGTGTGCGCCCTCAGGGAGGAAGACATCGACCCCTTTGGGTCACGTGGTGGACCAAAGCGAGCCCTGCGAGCGGAGGTCAGCGAGCCGGAGTGAGCGAAGCGAGCCCTCCGGCTCGCCAGAAACTACGAGTAGCGGCGCATCCGCACATTGAGGACGAGGCCGACGGCGGCGAAGCAGGCGATGACCGACGAACCGCCGTAGGAGACGAACGGCAGGGTGATGCCGGTGACCGGCATGATCCCCATCGTCATGCCGGCGTTCTCGAAGATCTGGAACATCAGCATCGCCAGCACACCGGCACAGATGAGTGTTCCGTACCGATCGTTGGCCTGGCCCGCTGCCTTCCAACATCGCCAGATGATCACCCCGAACAGACCGAGCAGCAGCCCAGAGCCTGCGAAACCGAGCTCCTCGCCGATGACCGTGAAGATGAAGTCGGTGCGCTGCTCCGGCACGTAGTGCAACTTGGTCTGCGTGCCCTCGTAGAGGCCCTTCCCGGTGAGGCCGCCGGAGCCGATGGCGATCTTCGACTGGTTGAGGTTGTACCCGGCGCGGGAGCTATCGACGCTCTTCGGGTCAATGAAGACCGTCAGCCGATCCTTCTGGTACTTGTCGAGGAAGCCGCCCCTGATGACGCCGGCCCCGCCGCCGACCGTGAGAACGACGAGCAGCACCAACAGCCGAGCTTTCGTTCCTCCGATCACCAGGATCGCCGCGGTGATCGACACGAAGACGAGCGAGGTACCAAGGTCGGGTTGCAGCATGATCAACGCGATCGGGGTGAGTGCCAGCATGAGGGCGATGATGAGCCGCCGGAGCTCGATCTCCTCTTGCGAACCGTCGGATCGCTCGGTGCCGCACCACGAGGCCAGCATGAGGATGACTGCAATCTTCGTCAGCTCCGACGGCTGCACCTGTATGCCGCCGGGTAGATCGAAGCGGGCCTGTGCGCCCAACGCCGAGGCCCCGAGTGGCGAGACCACGAGCAGGAGGACAGCGAGGTTGGCAACGTACGCCGCGGTCGCGACCCGGCGCAGCAGTCTGTAGTCGATCGCCGCGACGGCGCACATCACGAGCACACCGATGGTGATGAAGATCGCCTGGCGATTGAGGAAGTACTGGTCGTCTGTGATGGTGTCCGACTTGAAGCGCGTCGCCGAGTACACCATCGCCGCTCCCAGCACCGCAGTGGCGATCGATGCCACGACCAGGATCCAGTCGATGTTGCGCCACGCCGCGCCTGGATCGAGCGCCGACCGCTCGATCTCGGAGCCGACCTTGCCACCGCCGAGGCTGACCGCTGCCATCAGTCGGTACCTCCGTCTTGTTGGATGGTGATCTCTCCCGGTGCCTGACCGGACAGCTTTTCGAAGATCTGTCGGGCGACCGGCGCCGCAGTCTTTCCGCCAAAACCTCCCTCTTCAAGAACGATGGCCACGGAATACTGCGGGGCGTTGTAGGGCGCGAAGCCACAGAAGACTGCGTAGTCCTGCTCTGGCTTCCTCTGAGCGGTGCCCGTCTTACCCGCAGCGGCGAGCCCGCCGTACCCGCGAAACGCGTCATAGGCGGTGCCACCGGGCGACGCGACGACACCGCGCATGCCCGCCAGGATGGCGTCGTGAGCGTTCTGGGGGATGTTCGCTTGGCCGAGCACGACCGGAGCAAGCTCTGTTGCGGTAGAGCCATCTGCGTTCGCCGTCTTCGACGCGATGCGCGACTCGAAGAGGGTCCCGCCGTTGGCGAAGGTCGCGTACTCACGGGCGAGCTGTAGCGGCGTTGCGACGGTCTCGCCCTGGCCGATGGCCATGTTCAGGTTGTCTCCCGCATACCACGCGTCCGTCGCATACGCACCGGGCTGGCGATCGAAGATGCGTTTGCGGACAAACGGGTCGCCGACGATGCCCTCCTTCTCGTTGGCGATGCGTATGCCCGTCTTCTTGCCGAGACCGAGCTCGCGTGCCGTGTCCTGAACAGGGATCGCAGTGTGGCTCTGCTGCCAGAACTTATCGCCAAGGCGGTAGTAGAAGGTATCGGATGAAACGGTGATGGCCTGGGTGAGGTTGACGCGGCCGTGGCCGACCGCTCCTGCGTTCTGCTTGACGCACCCGCCGCTGCATTGGCCCTCGACTGTGTACTTGCCGGTGTCGACGTAGGTGTCGGTTGGAGCGATGAGACCCGTCCGGACGGCCGCAATGCTGGTCGGCAGCTTGAACGTCGACGCCGGTGGATAGAGGCCGGAGATGGCCCGATTCTGGAGTGGATGCCTGGGGTCGTCGTTGTACGCCGCATAGTCTTTCGTGCTGATGCCGCCAACGAAGTCCTGAGGGTTGAAGTCTGGGTAGCTGGCGAGCGCGAGTACCGCACCGGTTGTGACGTCGGTCACCACGGCGGCGCCGCCCGGAGCATGGAGGAACGACGGATCGAGCTTGGAGAAGCGGAGCTGCTGCGCGGCGACGAGGCCTTTGCGGAGGCTCGCCTCTGTTTCACGCTGGAGGTCGAGGTCGATCGTGAGCCACACGTCGTGGCCCTGCTGCGGCAGCTGCTTTCGGTCCTCGCGCAGGATGCGGCCCTTGCTGTCGACCTCGTAGGCCACGATGCCCGCGACGCCCCGCAGCTCTTGTTCAAACGAGGATTCGACGCCCGTCTTGCCGACGTCGTCGGTGGCCCTGTAGCGCTCGCACTCGGTGAAGGGGTCCACTTGACCATCGGTGCGATTGACGACCTTGGTCCTGGCATCGAGCTCGGCCTGCACGATGGGTCCGACCGTGCCAAGCACATGCGATGCGACTCGGCCGGCGGGGTACGCACGGGTGGCCTCTGCTGCGGCTTCGACCCCAGGGAAGTCCTCTGCGTGCTCCTTGATGCGGACGATCTTGCTGGCGAGATCGCCATCTGGACCGTCGAACGCGAACGGGACCGGCTTGAGGTCGGAGTACTTCTTGTTGTCGACCCGTTGCTGCAACTGCTCTGGAGTGATGCCGAGGAGGGCAGCCAGCCGGGGCACCAGCGTGTCCTTGTGGTCAGACAGGTACTTGCGACTGACGGTGAGTGCGGTGATGACCTGGTTGTCGACGAGCACCGTGCCGTTGCGATCGCGGATGAGGCCACGCGGTGCGGACTCGCACACATAGCGCACCTGGTTGCGCTTGGCCGCCTCGACGAACTGGGGTGAATCCAGCACCTGGAGGTACCACAGGCGGGTGAACAGTGCCGCGAACAACGACATCACGACCACGCCGACCATGGTGAGGCGCAACCGGGAGTTGATGTGGCCCTTGCGACGCTTGTCGCGGCGCTGGCGGCCCGCGCGACCCTGTCGGCCGGAGCTGTTCTGACGGCTCGCCCGCGAGGTCACGCCGGGACACCGCCGTCGCGATCGCTGCCGATCGCCCACCGCATCACGACTGCGGCCGGCGCCGCGAGCGTGGCGTTGGCAACGCTGACGAAGGTCACTGCACCCAACACCGTCGCCGAGTCGTGGAGGATGATGCGTTGCGCGGTCAAGACGGACAGGCCGACGAAGATGCCGACGCCCAGCGCCGAACCTGCAGCCGCGGTTGCCGCGGAGATCCACCAGGGGCCGGACAGGAGCGAGTCGTGGGCAGCTCCGACGGCGAAACCAACGATGACGAACGCCAGCGACGTCAGTCCGAGCGTGGTGGGCGCCGCGATGTCGGCACCGAGACCGGCGAAGAACCCAACGACAGCACCTGCCTCTGACCCTCGGAGGTACCCGGCCAGGATCGGAAGCAGGAGCATGAGATCGGCGTGCACGCGATGCAGCTGCAGCCGATCGACCACCGCGTTCTGGACCACGACGGCAACCACGATGAGCGCACCGAGCCGCAGACGGGGGCCGACGAGCGCCACCATCAGCGCACCGACGTGCGTGTCGTCTGCGCCCCCGCCGCCGGCGGCGTCGATGTCGGCGTCGAGGACGACGAGGTTGTCGGCGGTGACGTGGTGGTCGTGGTGGTGGTCGGGTTCGGGTCCTCCCCACCCTTCACCAGCAACACGAAGACGTACTCGAGGCGGTTGAAGTCCACCGTCGGCGTGACGTCGACCGCCTCGTATGCCGTCTCCGGACGTGGATCGAACGTGGCTACCCGGCCGACAGGGATGCCCCGCGGGTAGCGCGACCCTTGCAACCCCGAGGTCACGATGATCTCGTCAACGGCGACCGTCGTGCCGCGCTTGACGAGGTCGAGCGTCAGTGGCTTGTCGATGCCCTGGCCGCGTACGACAACCTGCGAGTTGGAATCACCAAGTCGCACGCCGACGTAGAGGTTCGGGTCGGTGAGCAACCGCACCTGCGCCCGTCGGCCCGAAGCCGACTCGACGCGCCCGACCAGCCCTGCGCCGGTGACGATGGGCAGTCCGATCGCGACGCCGTCGTCGGTTCCCCTGTCGATCTCGACGGTGAGCGACAGGTTGGATGGCGCAGTGTTGACCACCCTGGCCGCGACCCGGGGAAGATCGCCTGCATAGTCGAGCTTGTTGGCCTCTAGCAGCGAACGAAGCTCTCGTCGAGCGTCCGCTCCTGCGTCGATCTGGCCCCGCAATCGGTCGTTCTCGTCACGCAGGCGACGGTTCTCGGCGCGCAGGTTGGCCCCGTCGAACAGCCCGTCGACGGTGTCCGCGATCGGGTTGACGACCTTCGTGAGCCCGCCCTCTGCGGGGAGCAGCGCGTCGCGAGCCTTGGCCCGCGCTGCGTGCAGCGCTCCGCCGCCGTTTGCCCTGCTATCGATGGTGATGAGCGTGATGCAGACGAGTACGAGCACCACGACTGTGAACCGGGACGACCGCCCGGAACGGGCCATCACCCGCCCGAGGACATCTGCAGGACATCCTTGAGCACCGCGTGCTCCTCCAGGCACTGCCCGCCACCGATGGCGACCGAGTGGAGGGGGTTGTCCGCCACGATGATGGGCATGCCAGTCTCGCTGTGCAACCGCATGTCGAGGCCGTGCAGGAGCGCTCCGCCTCCGGTGAGGACGATGCCCTGCTCCATGATGTCGGCCGCGAGCTCTGGGGGTGTCTTGTCGAGGGTGACCTTGACGGCGTCGACGATGGCGGCGACGGGCTCCTCGATGGCCTCGCGGATCTCTACCGTGTTGGTGATGATGGTCTTGGGGAGGCCGGTGATGAGGTCGCGGCCGCGCACCTCCGCGTAGCGCTCCTCTTCGAGCGCCCATGCGGAGCCAAGCTTGCACTTGATCTCCTCGGCGGTGCGCTCGCCGAGCATCAGGGAG
>JAYUDU010000038.1:0-2647 GCA_043739605.1 Acidimicrobiales bacterium
CTCATCGGCGGTCACGGAATCCTTCCGGGTGTGCCCAAGCTGCTGAACCTGCGGGAGATGTTGCAGGCGTTCGTCGCTCACCAGGTCGAGGTCGTCACCCGTCGCTCGCAGCACCGCCTCGACAAGGCCCGCCACGACGAACACATCCGCGAAGGTCGCCTCCGCGCCGTCAACGTCATCGATCAGATCATCGCTCTCATCCGGGCCGCAGACGACCGGTCTGCCGCCAAGGCCGGCCTCATGGCCGCACCGTTCGAGTTCAGCGACATGCAGTCGGAGGACATCCTCGAGATGCGCCTCGGCCAGCTGACCCGCTTGGCTCGCGTCGACATCGAACAGCAGCTCGAGAAGCTGCGGGAGCAGATCGCAGAGCTGATGGGCATCCTTGGCGACGATGTCGTTCTGCGGCAGCTCATCAAGGATGAGTTGCAGGTTGTACGGGACCGCTACGCCAACGACCGTCGCAGTGAGATCACCCACGATGTGGGTGAGATCGTCGACCTCGATCTCATCGACGACGAGCCGCTCGTCATCACGATGACCAGCGCTGGCTACGTGAAGAGCCTCGAGGCCGGCATGTTCCGTACCCAGCAGCGCGGCGGTCGCGGCATCGCGGGCGCCAAGTTGAAGGAAGAGGATCTGGTGTCGACGGTGCTGCACACGTCGGCGCACGCCTTTGTCCTGTTCTTCTCCAACCTGGGCAAGGTGTACCGGCTGCGGGCGTACGAGATCCCCCAGCGGGAGCGCAACGCCAAGGGCACACCGATCGTCAACCTGCTGCCGTTGGCCGCGGGGGAGCGCATCGCCCAGGTCGTGCACACCCGCGAGTTCAGCGACGACGCCCACCTGTTCTTCGCAACCAAGCGGGGGTTAGTCAAGAAGACGGCCATGTCCGACTACGACAAGTCGCGTCGGGACGGCTTCATCGCCATCAAGCTGCTGGACGGCGACGAACTGGTTCGGGTCATCCAGACCGGCGGCGATGACGACGTGCTCATGGTCTCGAAGCGCGGCATGACCATCCGCTTCAACGAGGGCGAGGTGCGGTCGATGGGCCGCGACAGCCAGGGAGTGCGGGGCATGAACCTGCGCACCGACGACGAGGTCGTGTCGTGTGACATCGCTCGTGACGAGGTGGCCATCCTCCTCGTCACCGACGCCGGCTACGGCAAGCGGACGCAGTTGCACCACTTCAACCGTCAGGGCCGTGGGGGCCTCGGGGTCATCGGCATCAAGCTGACGGCAAAGAAGGGCTCGGTGGTGGCGGCGTTCATGGTGGGGCTCGAAGATGAGGTCGTACTGGTGTCGTCCGGTGGCGTCGTCATTCGCACCACCGTCAAGTCCATCAGCTCGCAAGGACGCGATGCGACAGGCGTCAGGGTGATGAACCTCGACGCCGGCCAAACCGTGGCCAGCGTTGCGCCGATCGAGGCCGAACGCGAGATCCTCGCGGTCGAGTGAACATCTCGTGCGATGAGATGACTCCAGATCGTCCCAGAGCGCGTGATCCACAGGTATATTCACAGTCTGTGGATAACGAACACTGTCGAGGCGGCACAGGTGGTGGCGTCGCGGAGTTGCGCGGGGTCAGTAGCCATCACGAGGCTCGCGAAGGCGGCCAAGCAACACCACTACTCGCCCTCGTGCTGGTTGCTGCGGCGGTGATGGGCGCCATCGTCGTCGGTGTGGGCGATCGGCTCGTGGATCGGGCGAAGGCCCAGACCGCGGCGGATGCGGCGGCGTTGGCCGGAGTGAGCGGGGGTCGGTCCGCCGCGCAGCGGTTCGCGCTCAGCAACGGCGGCATCCTGCGGTCGTTCGAGGCTGCCGGCGCGCTGGTGCAGGTCCGCGTCGCGGTCGGCCGTGCGGAGGCCACCGCGCGCGCCGAGCGGCGCTGACCCGTACGCGCTCCGTCGGCATGCCACATCGCCGGCCAGAACGCCCAGTAGCGTGCAGCCGATGTCCCAGGGTCGCAAGGTTCGCCGCGTCATTCGCCGCATCGATACCTGGACGGTGGCAAAGATCAGCCTCGCGCTCCACCTGTGCCTCGTGCTCGTGGTGATGACCGCTGGCGTCTTGCTGTGGACCATCGCCGATGGCCAAGGCGCCATCGGCCGGTTGCAGGACGCCGTCAAGAGCAACCTGAAGCTCACGACCTTCCAGTTCCACGGCGACACCCTCTTCAAGGGCGTGCTCACCGCCGGCATCATCTTCGCCATCCTCGGCACGTTCCTGACCGTGGTGTTCGCCCAGCTGTACAACCTGCTGGCCGACCTCATCGGTGGCATCCAGGTGTGGGTGTTGGAAGAGGTCCTCGACGAGGACGAGCTGCGGGAGCGGGTCACCGGCAGCGTCCGCAAGGTCCCGTTCGACCAGACCGAGGACCCGGTCACGGCCGAGGTCACGGCCGGCGCCAACGAGCTGGAGCCCGAGCCGGCACCCGTGTAGGGTGCCCGACCGCTGTCCTCTCAAGAACAGCGATCCGCAGGGATGCGGGGCTATAGCTCAGTCGGTTAGAGCGCAGCACTGATAATGCTGAGGTCGAAAGTTCGATTCTTTCGAGCCCCACCACCGATTCCAAGGTTTCCGCAGCTCAGCGGGGTGTTCCGGGCCGGATGTGGCGCCGCCGGCCGGCCGGCCGGTCGAGACC
>JAYUDU010000039.1:0-2645 GCA_043739605.1 Acidimicrobiales bacterium
CCGACGACCCGAGTGCCGCTGACCACATCGCCTCATGCCTCCACGAAGCGGACCGCACCAGGCGCCTGCGGCCGATCTTTGACGCGGCGCTGGCCTGACCGGCGTCGGTTCTCGGTGAGCGCCGGCCCCTGGTTCTGCGCACGCACAAGGCTGGGTCCTAACCCCTCGTTCTGCGCACGCAGCCACCCCGCCGCTCCTGCGTGCGCACAAGTCGGCGTCACCGCCCCGTCTCCCGCGCATGCGCAAGTGAACAGCGACGGGAGGTGCGCCCGGCGCGCCGCCACCGCCGAAGCCCGGAGCGGGCGTTCCCCGCTGGGGCTATCGTCCGGGGCACCGTCAAGCGGGTCCCGTGAGGCCCATACGGGAAGGACGTACGCCGTGCTGGACCCGCTCCGACCGGGCAACCCCGCCAACCACCTGCTCGCCATCGACGATCTGGGCCGTGACGGCATCGACGAGATCCTTCGCCTCACCGATCACATGATCGAGGTGTCGGAACGGGAGAACCCGAAGGTGCCTGCGCTGCGGGGCCGCACCATCGTGTCGTTGTTCTTCGAGGACTCCACGCGCACTCGCCTGAGCTTCGAGACCGCGGCCAAGCGCCTGTCCGCCGATACCATGACGTTCTCGGTCAGCACCTCCAGCGTGAAGAAGGGCGAGAGCTTGCGTGACACGGTGCTGACGATCGAGGCGATGGGCATCGACGCGGTGGTGGTGCGCCACGCCAGCAGCGGCGTGCCGGCCCAGATCGCCCAGTGGCTCGGTGCGTACGGTCCGGTCAGCGTCCTCAATGCCGGGGACGGCTGGCACCAGCACCCAACCCAAGCCCTGCTCGACGCGTACACGATCCGGTCCGAGCACGAGTCTGGCTCGTTGGATGGCCTCCGCATCGGCATCGTCGGCGATGTGAAGCACAGCCGCGTCGCTCGGTCCGACGTCGAGTGCTTCGCCGCGCTTGGCGCCGAGGTGTTCCTCGTCGCCCCGCCGACGCTGCTGCCGCCAAGCCTCGACGGCTGGCCCATACGGGGGTTCGCGCACCACATCGACGACGTCCTTGAGGACCTCGACGTCGTGTACCTGCTGCGCATGCAGAACGAGCGCATGCACGAGGCCCTCATCCCGACGCTGCGCGAGTACACCGACCGCTTCGGGCTCACCGTGTCGCGTGCAGCCCGGCTCAAGCAGGGTGCGCTGGTGATGCACCCAGGTCCGATGAATCGCGGCGTCGAGATCGCCCCGGAGGTGGCCGACCTGCCGGCCGCCCGCATCACCCGCCAGGTCCGCAACGGCGTCGCCGTGCGCATGGCCTGCCTCTTCCAGCTCCTCGCCGGGCCCCAAGCCCACGACGCACTCCGGTGACCACATGACCTCCAACGCCATCGTTCCCTTCGCCCCGGCTCCCTCAGCAGCGTCCGCGCGCGGACTCGCCTCGGTGTTGCTGCGCGGCGGCACCGTCGTCGACCAGCACGGCACCCGACGCGCCGACGTTCTCGTGCGGGACGGCCGCATCATCGCCGTTGCGGCGGACGTCGACGACCCCCGTGCCACCGTCATCGAGTGCGGCGGCTCGATCATCGCCCCTGGCCTCGTCGACCTCCACACCCACCTACGAGAGCCGGGCAAGGAGGAGGCCGAGACCATCGAGACCGGCTCGCGGGCCGCGGCGATGGGTGGCTACACGAGCGTCGTCGCCATGCCCAACACCACGCCGCCCATCGACTCCGTTGACGTCGTTCGGTCCGTCATCGACCTCGCTCGCTTTGCGCTGTGTCGGGTGGTGATCTCAGGTGCCATCACTGTGGGTCGCAAGGGAGAGCAGCTGGCGCCGATGGGGGAGATGGCTGCGCTCGGCGTGCGGATGTTCACCGACGACGGCACCGGCGTGCAGGACAACCGCTTGATGCGTCGGGCGATGGAGTATGCGGGGCCGCTTGGCGTCATCCTGTCCCAGCACTGCGAGGACGCCGCCCTCGCCGGCGACGGAGCCATGCACGAGGGCGCATGGTCATCCAAGCTTGGCATCCCCGGTCAGCCCGCGGAGGCCGAAGAGCTGATGGTCATGCGCGACCTCGCGCTCGCTCGGCTCACGGGCACGCCCGTGCACTTCCAGCACCTGTCGACGGCCGGTTCTGTGGCCATGGTGCGGGCGGCGAAGGCCGGTGGCATGCGCATCACGTGCGAGGCGACGCCCCACCACTTCACGCTCACCCACGCCGCGTGCGCGTCCTACGACGCGGTGTTCAAGGTGAACCCACCGCTGCGTACCGAGGAGGACGTGGCGGCGATCATCGACGGGCTTGTCGATGGCACCATCGATTGCATCGCCACCGACCACGCCCCCCACACCCCCGACTCCAAGGAGCTGCCGTTCGACCAGGCGCCGCCCGGCATGCTCGGCCTTGAGACCGCACTGGCGCTGGCCATCACCCAGCTTGGTTCGCGGGTTGACATGGCCCACCTCCTCGGCCTGGTGTCGTGGCGGCCTGCGGCGATCATGGGTCTGCCCGCGGCCGGCGTCGTCGAGGGCGCCCCCGCAGACCTCGTCGTCTTCGACCCCACCGAACGGTGGACGGTCGACCGCACCGCGCTCCACAGCCGTGCCGTCAACACCCCGTTCCACGGCATGGAGGTCACCGGCCGCGTCC
>JAYUDU010000040.1:0-2644 GCA_043739605.1 Acidimicrobiales bacterium
GGCACAGAGCTCGCACCCCTTGCGGAGATGATCGGACACCAGCTGGCGTGGGCGGTGCTCCACGATCAGCGGGCCCGCGTCGCGCTCCTCGCCGCGAACGGCATCGACATCACCGCGCCCCTGCCCGACGGCCGGTTGCCGGCAGACGTCGCCGCGACGTGCGGCTACCGGGCACTCGTGGCGCAGCTCGTGGCGCTTGGCGCGACGCCGCCGGCGATCGCTTCGGCCGATTCCCTGATCGGGGCCATCCTTGCCGCCGACGCCGATGGGGTCGCGGCGATCGTCGCTGCGGAGCCGGGCGTCGTCGACGAGCTGCGGGCGATCCGACCGGGCCTCGTCGTCTGGGCGGCGGCGCAGGGCCAGCCGGGCTCGGTGGCGCTCGCCATCGACCTCGGCTTCGACGTCAACGCGCTGGCTCGATCCGATGTGCCCATCGAGCAGGCATGGGAGACGGCGCTCCACGTCGCCGCCAACTCAGGTGACGAGCCGCTGGCGCGGCTGCTCCTCGAACGCGGCGCAGACCCGGACGTCCGCGACCGCCGGTTCGAAGCCCCGCCGCTCGGTTGGGCGCGCCACGCCGATCAACCCGCCCTCGTCGCTCTCCTCGAATCCGTCACGAGCGAGGCACCGAGCTCAACCAGCTCTGGCGGCTCCGATCGTTAGGGTGTCGGCGTGCGCGTGGTCGGCGGCGAGCTGTCGGGGCGTGTGCTGGCGGCCAAGGTCGGCCCACAGGTGCGACCCACCTCCGATCTGGTCCGAGGCGCCATCGCCAACATGGTCGATGCGCTCATCGGATGGGAGGACGCCGTCGTCACCGACCTGTGCTGCGGCACCGGCGGCTTGGGCATCGAGGCGCTCTCCAGAGGAGCGGCGCACGTGACCTTTGTAGATGCCCACGCCGCTTCCATCACCGCAACCCGCCAGAACCTCGTCGCGCTTGGGATCGACGACCGAACCGACCAGAGGGTGACGCTCATGCGGGCCGACGTCGTCGCTTGGGCCAGTGCACCACCCAGCGCCGGGCGGCCCGACGCCCCGGTCGACATCATCTTGGTGGACCCGCCGTACGCGTTCGATCGGTGGGACGACCTGCTGGCCGCACTCGGCCGGCCCGGTGTGCTCGCCGCCGAGGGCATCGTCGTTGCCGAGTCCAACCGCGCGCTCGATCCGGAGGCGGCGGTCTCGGGAACGTGGGATGTCGAGAGGGTGCGCAAGCACGGCGGTACGGTGGTGACCGTGCTCGCACATGCTTCCCGCTCGCCCGCAGCGACGGGTGTCGCATGTCCGCTCGCGTGAGGACCGCGCTCTACCCCGGATCGTTCGACCCGCTGCACAACGGCCACCTTGAGATCATCGAGATCGCCGCTAAGTTGTTCGACCAGATCGTCGTCGCCGCCATCCGCAACCCTGGCAAGGGTGAGCCGCTCTTCGACCTGGAGCACAGGCAAGAGCTCATCCGCGAGTCGACCACCCACCTCGACAACGTCCGGGTGGTGGCGATGGCCAAGCTGACGGTGGACGTCGCCTTCGACGAGGGCGCTCAGGTCATCGTCAAGGGTGTGCGCGTCGTCTCCGACTTCGAATCCGAGCTGCAGCAGGCCCAGATGAACAAGACGGTGTCAGGGATCGAGACGGTCCTCATCCCCTGCGCGAGTGCCTCAAGCTTCCTGGCCAGCAAGTACATCCGAGAGTTCGCGCGCTACGGCGCCGCCGATCGGATCGACTCGATGGTGCCGGCCCCCGTCGCCGCCGCGCTGCGGGCCAAGTTCGGGGTCGACTCAGACCACATGACCAACGAGGGAGTCCGGACATGACCTACTACGAGGGTGCAGAGCCGGACACCGAGGCGCTGGTGCGACGCGTCATCGAGATCATCAGCACTGCCAAGCCGATGCCACTGTCGACGACGGTGCGTGTGGAGAAGGACGAGGTCCTCGAACTGCTCGAGGACGCCCTGGGTACGCTCCCCACCGAGCTGCGCGAAGCCCGGTTCATGCTCAAGGAACGTGAGGACTACCTCGCCAAGGTGCAGCGGGAGGCGGACGAGATCCTCGACGCGGCCCGCGTGCGTGCCGAGCGCATGGTGCAACGCACTGACATCGTGCGCGAGGCACAGCGGGAGTCGCAACGTGTCGTCGAGGCGGCACGCGAGCACGCCCGCCGTATGAGGATGGAAGCCGAGGACTACTGCGACCAGAAGCTCGCAGGCTTCGAGATCGTCCTCGAGCGAACCGCGAAGACCGTCGCCGCCGGTCGCGAGAAGTTGCGCACCACTCCGATGTCGGCTGACGACGGCACCGGCCTCGCCACCGGTGCGGACGCTGGCGCCTTCTTCGACCAAGAAGCGTAAGGCCGAGCGTTGCGCAGATGATCGATCGGTCGTTCATCGTTCGGACGAGCGCGCTCAAGGCGAAGCCGGGGTCGGTGCTCCACGAGCGGCGCAGCCAGGCCCTCGAAGGCGTGAGGGTGGGCGATTCGCGCATCGCAGACGACCAGATGATCGACGTCGATGCGGTGCTGGCGTGGGCGTCGGACACCATCGTCGTCACTGCAGACGTGCGCACGACCTGGGTCGGGACGTGCCGCAGGTGCGTCGGCGTGGCCAGCGGAGCCTTCTCCGCGCACGCCCGGGAGGTCTACGTCG
>JAYUDU010000041.1:0-2636 GCA_043739605.1 Acidimicrobiales bacterium
GCGGCGACGAGTTCGGCGTCGCGCTGCCGAACGCCACGGCAGAGAACGCCCTGATCCTCCTTGAGGAGGTGCGAACACACCTCCTTGGCCACCCAGTCGAGGGTTGGATCATCGGGGCGACCTTTGGCGTCGCGGCCCGTCCGCCACATGCGACAGAGACAGCCGACCTGTTCCGGTGCGCCAATGAAGCGCTCGCCCGTGGCAAGCGCGAGGGCGGAGGTCGGGTCGCCATCTACGTCGAGGAGAAGATGGTGTTGAAGAGCAACTACTACTCCCGCGCATCGCTCGAACGGCTGAGCAAGCTCGCTGGTCGCTTGAGTCGGACCGAGGCGTCGCTGCTCCGCGAAGCGCTCGATGACCTGTTCCAGAAGCTGCGATAGGAGCCTCTTGCGAGCCAAGGGTGCAGGCCGCCGGATCAACACGGGCCCGACACCCGCGTGAGGACGTCCGGCGCGAACTTCCGCTGATCGCTCAACAACCGGCACCGACGAGTCACAAACTCCATGCGAGACGTATGAAGGGGATCGTGCTTGTCGCCACGGGTTCCTACCTCGGCGAGGGGTTCGAACTGGCCAGAGCTGGACACCCGCTTCCTCGCCTTCCCGCTCGCGTTCCAGGGACGAGTCGTCCGCGGTCAGGTTCAGCGGCGGTCCGCGGCGGCGGCAAGTCGTGAAGCCCCCTGTTTCGGCGTGCCGGGGTCTGCCGCCTGGATCCGGCTGCTTCGCGGGCTTCCAGCGAGCACCGCTCATGGCCCGAGCGCGGCGCGCAGTTGACGGATCCAGTCGATGGCCATGACGCGGCCGTTCGGGAGGTCGTCACCGGGCTCGCAGCGCCACGCGGTGACCATCGCCAGCATGAGGATCCAGCACTCGCGGACCAACGATTGATCGGAGCCGGCATAGTGCGCACCGACCTCGATGGGCGGTCCGCTCGCGTTGATGGTCGCATGGGCGATGTCGAACTCGATGGGTCCGCGGCAACACGTCTCGAGGTCGACGAACAGGAGCCCGTCCCTCGTCCTGAGCACGTTGCCCGGGTGCGGCTCGCCGTGCAGCAGCTGCTCGCTCGCACCTCGCTCGATGATCGCGCGCTTCATCGTTCTCAACGTCATGCCGAGCAGCTCGCGATCGGCGCCAGCGATCTCGGGGTTGTTGGTGGGGTCATCGACCAGGCGCTGTGCCTCGTCGACTCGATCCATGAAATGCGGCAGCCAGTCGCCGGTCAGATCCGCCTGCCGCATGCCAGCGTGCAACTGCACGAGCGCCCTCGCGTACTCGTCCGGTGCGATGGCCGTTGGAGGCACGGGTTCGTAGTACGTCCACAGCGTGACCGCGAAGCCGTCCTGCTCGTAGACGCGCGGCTCGACCCGAGTATCCAGTCTCGCCAGCGGGGCGTCGGTGTCGGCGAGGCGCCGAGCAACCTCGACCTCGAACTCGGCGCCGTTCTGCCGGGAGCGAGGCGCGACACGAGCGAGTACATCAGATGGCCGTAGGTGCACCGCCAGCCGGTTCGAGTTGTTCAGCACGATCGCGTCATCGACGCGCAGACCGCAATCGGCGGCCACGGCCCTGCACGCAGCCACCGCTCGCGGCAGCCCCGATGCGTCCACGTCGGCACTCTAAATCCAGGTGCCGACGGCGACGAAGCAGCGAAGAGTTGATGGCCGAGCCGGAACGCGGGCTGTCAGCCCAGAATCGAGCAGCAGACCGATGCGACAGTCTGTGGCTCGCGAACGTCAGCGGTCTCCGCGGAGGTGCCGCACGACCGCTGGCAGGGCCACGTCATGCGCGGCGTCGAGGGCCTCGACGGTGCCTCCATTGTCGTACGGCATAGGCGGCGCCGGTCCCGGCGGCCACGGCCGGACTACCACGTGGCCGCATTCGGGAAAGTCGAGGTGCCGCACGTCACCGCTTCGGCCGTGGGCCTCCATACGGTCGCAAATGATCTGCGCCATCAAGGTTGAAGGGCAGGCGGTGTCTTGGCCGCCCGAAAGCAGGAGGAGCGGTCCTGCGGCGCGCTCGACCGGGATGGTCGCGGCGGCCACCGCTTCGGGGTGCTGCTCAAGTGCGGCTGCGTAGATCCGAACCGACCGCAGGCCTCGTTCACTCCGCTCGAAACCGATTCCCGGCACGGGCGGCACGAACGGCACCGGGCGGTCACCGATCGTCCAGCTTGAGCGGGCAGACACACTCGCGTCGCTACCTGTCGGGTCGAACCCAAACCATGCGACGCACTGAGGTGCGATGGCGACCACCGGACCAAACAGGTTCGGGAACTGCGCAGCCGCGAGCAGCGCCAGCTCGGCACCCTTCGAGCCGCCCACGAGTCCGACACGACCACCCCGCACCTCGGGCCGCTGCTGCAACCACTCGCCCGCGGCGGCGACCATCTCGACAGGGATCTCACACAGCGTCGACGACAGCGGCTCGATCCCGAAGTACGCCGCCGCCAACACGACGACACCGTGAGGTGCAAGCAGACTCCCCCACCACGACGGGACGCCGCCACCCGAACCACTCAGCGCGACCACTCCCGGGAACGGTCCTGGGCCCTCCGGTATCGCGAGCGTTCCAATCACTCCCGCCCCGCGGACCTCGATCGTGGTGTGCATGCGCCCATGCTTGCATCCGGCCACC
>JAYUDU010000042.1:0-2606 GCA_043739605.1 Acidimicrobiales bacterium
AGGCCGACGACCTGTTCGTCACGCTCAGTCTCCTCGGGCGCGAGGTGGAGTACGTCCGCTTTCCCGGCGAGTCCCATGGGTTGTCGCGTGCCGGGTCGCCGCGGCATCGGGTGCAACGAGCCGAGGCCATCATCGAGTGGTTCACGCGCTTCCTCCGCGAGCCTGCGCCCAGCCCTACGCTCGAAGCATGACAATCGACGGCGAGTACGAGGCCAGCCCATGGGAGTGGGTCCGCGACCAGGTGGAGACCTACGAGAAGAGCGGCGGCACCGAGGGTGCAGAGCTGCGTGAGACCGGGTGGAAGGTCCTCATCGTCACCACCCGCGGCGCCAAGAGCGGCAAGGTCCGCAAGACGCCGCTCATGCGAGTCGAGCACGACGGCGAGTGGCTACTGGTCGCCTCGCTCGGCGGTGCGCCCAACAACCCCCAGTGGTACTCCAATCTGGTGGCCCACCCCGACGAGGTGCTCGTGCAGGACGGTCCCGCCGCCGTGCCGGTCGCGCTTCGCGAGCTCGCCACCGACGGCGACGAGCGCGCCGCGTGGTGGGAGCGCGCCGTCGCCGCGTTCCCGCCGTACGCCGAGTACAAGCAGAAGACGGAGCGGATCATCCCGCTCTTCGTCGCCACTCCCACGTAGCCACCCGCGCCGGCGGCGCGCTCTGCTTCAGACGATCGTCGCGAGGTAGGCGTCGAAGCGGTCGAGGCTCGTGATGAAGCCGGCGAGCGCCTCGTCGGCGCGGTACATCGCGGGGACGTTCGTCTGCGTGATGACGACCTCGGTCCGTCCGTCACCGAGGTCGGTGTAGGTGCTGCGCGTCACCATGCCGTCGACCTCGCCGAACGCGATGACGCTCGGCTCCTCGAGCTCGGTGAAGGTGCCGGCGCTCGGAAAGGAGCCGCTGCCGTCGTCCATGACCATGAGCGTCTCGAAGCGCCCGCCGACCCACGCCTCGATGACGATGCTTTCGAGGGGCGTCGAAATGCCGGTCGGACCCCAGAACTTGGTCAGCTGCTGCGGGTCGAGCATCGCGGCGTAGACCAGCTCGCGCGGGGCGTTGAAGATGCGAGTGATCGTGACCGTGCCGAGGTCGTCGTCGCCGACGACCACGGTGGTGGTCGTCGTGGTGGTGCTGGTGGTGGTCTCTGTCGTCATGGACGTTGCTCCTTCGTGGTCCGCTTCGTGAGCGGCGTGGTTGGGGTGGTTGGCGGGGTGGCCGTTGTCACCGCGGCCTGCTTGGCCATCAGCTCGGCCAGGTGCGCATCGAGCTTGTCGAACCGCTCGGTCCACACCATGCGGTGCTGGTCGATCCAGGCGGTGGCCGTCTCCAAGGGCGCCGACTCGAAGCGGCACGGCCGCCATTGGGCCTCCTTACCCCGGCTGATCAGACCGGCGCGCTCGAGGACCTTGAGGTGCTTGGAGACCGCTTGCAGGGTGATTTCGAAGGGCTCGGCCAGCTCGTTCACCGTCGCCTCCCCCGTGGCCAGCCGGGCGAGGATCGCCCGACGGGTGGGGTCGGCAAGGGCGGCAAAGGTTCGGCTGAGCTCGTCCTCCATCGTCTCCCTTTTGCTCAACTCATCAGTTGATCAACTGATGAGTTGAATAATGCACCCGATGGGTGCACATGTCAACCCCGCCGCCCACGGACCCTGACGCAGACTGACGCCGGTCGCGCGCCGGCTCACACCAGCAAGGACATCAGCTCTGCCGGCGTCTGCGCGACCGTCACGCCGGCGAGCTCACCCAGCTCCGCATAGCCCCACCCGGCGCCGATCGGTGTGCAGCCGTTCGCTCGTGCACCGATCACGTCGTGAATCCGGTCTCCGACCATGGCCACATCCGGTCCGCCATCGATGCCGACGCGACGCAGCGCCTCCCCCACGATCTCTGTCTTGTCGGTGCGCGTGCCGTCGAAGTTGGCGCCGACCTGCTCGATGAAGTGGGCGTCGATGCCGAAGTGCGCGGTGATCTGGCGCACGTAGACCTCGGGCTTGGAGCTGGCGATGAGGAGCGGCGTGCCGGCCAGCGCGTCGAGCACCTCGACGATGCCGGCGTACACCTCGTTCTCGAACATGCCGATCGGCACGTACCGATCGCGGTACGCGTCGACAGCCGCATGCGGATCGAGCCCCAACGCCGCGAACGTGTCGTGCAGCGGCGGTCCCACGCACGCCCGCAGCTGCGTCGGCCCGATGCCCGGATGCCCAAGCTCCACAAGGGCGTGCTCGATGCAGCGCATGATCCCGACCGCCGAGTCCGTCAGCGTCCCGTCGAGGTCGAAGAGGACGGCGCGCACGCGGCGATCGTACGGGCCTCGCTGGTGAACGCGGCGATCTCGCCTGGGCTCGTGTGCGCCAACCGGCCGTCTTGGATCCGCAGTCGGCAAGACGGCCGACTTCCGCACGCAACTACCCCTCGCGCCGTAGCCCTCCTCGTTGTGGGTCGTGGGGAAGGCGTCATGCCCCGCGCTGTCGCAAGACGACCCCAGCGAGGACACATCGCGGCGAGCGACACCGATGTGGATCGGAGGGTCAGAGCACCGGGGCCTCCGACCTCCGCCAGGAGCAGCCGGCCGGCAGCACGTCAAACCTTACGGCGGGCAGCCTTC
>JAYUDU010000043.1:0-6820 GCA_043739605.1 Acidimicrobiales bacterium
CAGAGCTTGGGAACGTGGGGATGAGCGACCACTCGAAGTGGGTGCTGCCAGCGGTGCTGAGCGACATCGTGGGCTGGCCCGCGGCCCGGAACGCCCGGAAACCACCGAGGTGGCCGTCACTTGCCGGCGGCGCCGTCTTGGCCGCTCCGCCGATGCCGTACTCGGAGCTCATGTTCAGCGCAGGGGTGCGCGCCGTGGTGCCCACGCCAGGCGCCGACAGGGAGTCCCACGCAACCGTCACGTCGACCGGGTTGACCGGGTTGGCGCCGCCGTCGATGGCCTGCTTGCCGGGCCAGGGCGAGTAGCCCTGCACGGTGGACACCGCACCGGCCCCGAGGCTGTGACCGGCGATGCCGAGGCGGCTCTGGTCGAGCGACGTCCAGATCGGGTTGAAGTTGGTCATCGAGGCCGGCTTCGCCGCGCCGGTGAGCGCTGCGCAGCCCGGCGTCCACGTGTAGGGGTCGGCGGCCGTGGAGCGGAAGAAGTCGATGGCGTCGACGAGGCCGTTCGTGAAGACGACGCCGTTCTGGTTGCTGCCCTGGCCGTTGTCGCCCGTCGGGGGGCGGGGAGCCGTGGAGTCGGACCGGCCCTGACCCCGCACATCGAAGGTCATGACGGCGTACCCGTTGCGCACCAGCGCCTGCGCAAACCACCAGTAGATGGTCTCCGGCGCCTGGATGGAGCCGGTCTCGATGACCACCTCTGGGACGGTGCGCGGCGTGTCGCCCTTGGGCAGCCACACCCTGCCGCTGATCTTGGCGCAGCCCCGGTCGTAGAAGTTGACCGGCGTCACCGTCGCCTCGTCCCGGTAGAAGCTGCCGGCGTCGACGCCGCCGTTGGGCCCAGGTGACTCGGCGTAGCGGAACGGGTCGCCTGCGCACTGCCACATCCAGGTGGCGCACAGGTTGTCTGCGTAGTTCCACGTCGGTTCTGCCGCTTGGCGTGCGGCCAGCGATGCAGAGTTGGCCTCGTTCTGTGCGGCGAGCCGCGACTGGAACGCGGCGTCCTGCTGCTGGGCCGGGGCATGCGCAGTTATGGCGTAGTTGGCCTCTTCGCGCTGCTCCCACGCCGCACTCGGATACGTCGGCGACGGATAGGGCGTCGCACCCGCCGGGCGGACCCCGAGGCCAGCCATGCCGACGAAGGCCAGGACCACCGACGCGACGCCGACGCGAGTCAGCCTCTTGAGCGCGTCCCAACGACGGTGTTCGTGGTTCCCCCCGACAGGTGTCATGCGAAAGAGATTCGTCAGACGATCTGCAATCTCCTGCCGGGAGGGCTCAGGCGCCCGCTATCGGCTGCTTGTCGGGATGGCCCGGCGAGGTCTCTGGGTGAAGCGAGGCGGTGCGGCGCTTCTCGCCGGCCTCGATGGCCTCGAGGAGGTGCATGGAGATGTCCTGCACGAGCACGTCATCGCCTGCGCCGTTCTCCTTCACGCCGTCGTCCAGCATGATGTAACAGAAGGGGCAGGCGGTGGCGACGCGCTGGGCGCCGGTGTCGATGAGCTCGCGGGCGCGCTCGGTGTTGACCTTGGTGCCGATGCTCTCCTCCATCCACATGCGGGCGCCGCCGGCCCCGCAGCACATGCCCTTGGTGCCGTTTCGGGGCGCCTCCACGATCTGGATGCCCTTGAGCGAACCGATGACCTGGCGGGGCGCGCCGTAGACGTCGTTGTGGCGGCCCAGGTAGCAGCTGTCGTGGTACACGACGCGCTCCTCAAGCGTGGCCTCCTCCATCGGGAGCTTGCCCTGCGCGATGAGCCACTCGAGGAACTGGCTGTGGTGCACGACCTCGTAGTGACCCTCGAGCTGGGGGTACTCGTTGGACAGGGTGTTGAAGCAGTGCGGGCAGATGGTGATGATCTTCTTGACGCCCATGGCGTTGAGCGTCTCGATGTTCTGCATGGCCAGCATCTGGAAGATGTACTCGTTCCCGGAGCGCCGGGCCGGGTCGCCGGTGCACTTCTCCGACGGCCCAAGGATGGCGAAGTCGATGCCGGCTCGCTGGAACAGCTTCGCGCTGGCAATGGTGACCTTCTTCGCCCGGTCGTCGAAGCTGCCTGCGCACCCAACCCAGAACAGGTACTCGTGGTTGAGGGCCTCAGACCCATCAACCACCGGCACGTCGATCGGTAGCCCCTTGGCCCAGTCAGCGCGAGTGGTCTGCGCCAGCGCCCAGGGGTTCTCCTGGTTCTCCATGCCGTTGAACATCTTGCCGAGCTCTGTCGGAAAGTTGGTCTCCATCAGTGCCAGGTAACGGCGCATGTCGAGGATCTTGTCGAGGATCTCGATGTTGACTGGACAGTTCTCGTCGCATGCCTTGCAGGTGGTGCACGCCCACACCTCCTCTGCGGTGATGCGCTCGAAGACGCTTGACGTCGCCACCGAGATCTCTGGGTCCTGGCCGACCGGCGGCGACACCGCGCCGCCCGGGTTGGTGACGGACATGACGTGACCGACCTTGAGGACGATCTCGCGGGGGTCGAGCGGCTTGCCGGTGGCGTGCGCTGGGCACACCGCAGTGCAGCGCCCGCAGACGGTGCATGCGTCGGTGTCGAGCAGCTGCTTCCAGGTGAACTCCTCGATGAGGTTGGCGCCAAACGTCTCGAGCGACGTCTCCATCATGTTGGGAATGGGCTTCATCGCACCCTTGGGGCGGTCGCGGTCCTTGAGGTACATGTTCATTGGCGAGGTGAACATGTGGCGCATCTTGGTGACGGGCAGGATGATCAAGAACGAGAGGAACGCCACGGCGTGGGCGACCCACAAGCCTTGGTGCCAGCTGGTCCGGTGGGCGTTCTCGAACAGCGTCGACAGTGGGTATCCGACGAAGCTCCACCGCTCGAAGGCGGGCCGGCCGACGACGGCGATGCGGGCGGCCTCGGTCAGGTGGCCGGTGACACCGATGGTGATGAGCACACCGAGGATGACGGCGTCCTCCGGACGCGTCTTGATGCGAATGCGGTACGGCCTGATGACATACCGGCGCAGCGCGGCCCAGACGAGCCCGCTGAGGAACAGCACCCCGCACAGGTCCCCAAACGCCGAGTAGCCCTGGTACACGCCTCCGTGAAGGAACTTGGCGCCGGGCGGCAGCTGGTGGTTCAGCTCGAGCAGGGAGGTAACTGCGAACAGCCCAAGGAACGGGAAGTAGATGAGGCTGTGCATCAGGCCGGCCGCTCCGTCGCGGAACAGGGTCTGCATGTAGACGCCAGCGCGGAAGTCGGCGACCCGCCGCTTGACGTTCTTGGGCGTGGTGGTGCGCTTGTCTGGCGTGCCTCGCTCGTAGCCCTTGAAGCGCTGGGCGAACATGTAGCCGACCGCGACGAAGGCGACGGTGAGCGTCACGTAGAAGACGGCCTTCAGGGGGCTTGGGATGTCGACGAACACCTCACGCTGAACGGTGCTCTTGCGGTCGTGCCACTGCAGCAACGTTGCGACGATCCCCGATACTGCGGTGACGACCGCGAAGCCGACGCCCAGGCCCAGAGCCATCTGCGATGCCTTCGGGAGCGGGACCTTCTTCTTGCCGGCGCCGCCGGCCGAACCGGGTGCGTCAGGGCCCTTCGAGGCTGCCATATACGCGAAACCTACTCGCCGCGGCGCTCGCCGCCCCAACTCACCGCCGCGGTTGAGAGGGCGTCGCCGCCTGCGGTGTCAGGCGGTGGCGGCGAGGGCGTCACGTCCGAGCACGCTGGTGACGGCGTCGCCGATCGCGCCCGGTCGGCCGAGCTCAAGCGCGGCCAAGATTGCGGGAAGCGCTGCACCTGCAACCACCGCGATCGGCGCACCGATGGCCGCGCACATCACCTGCGGGATGAACGACAAGACCAGCATCGCCGCTCGACGTCCATCGAGCCCGCGACGAACCCTCGCCAAGAACGAGAGCTCCTTCAGGTGCGCCGCCCCAATCACGGCGCCTGCGACGTCCCCATGGGGATGACGCCGGCGGCGAGCGAGGGCCAAGCCAAGGCCACACGCCAGGGCACCCAGCCCGAGCAGGCTCAGGCCACCGACGAGCATACGGCCGATGTTGGCGCCCGTACGGGGCAGGGTGCCTGGGGTGGCGGTGTCGCGCACCTGCGAGGCGGGCGCAACGGCTGGCGGCGTCGTCGTCGGTAACAGGACGAGCCCTGCGTCGATCGTCGCGTCACGCTGGTCGGCCCCGAGGGTGATGCGGGGTGTGCGGCGGGTCGTCGGATCAGGGTTCGAGTCTGTTGCGCTCGTCCCCTGGCCATTGATCGTCAGGATGGTCCCTGCCGGCGGTACGAACTCGACGATGTACTCACCGGGGTAAAGGTCATCGAAGGAGTAGGTGCCGGTCGAGTCGGTCGTCGTCTCCTTGAGCTTGACGCCCGTGCCGTCGTACAGGATGACTTTCACGCCGGGAACGCCGCCGTCGTTGGCGTCTTGGATCCCGTTGCCGTTGGTGTCGAGGAACACGTAGTCCCCGAGGCTTGACAATGGGATGAACCCGGCGTCGAGGGTGATGTCCGAATCGTTCGGACCGAGGACTCTACTGGTCGCGATGCCGCCGTTGGCCTTGCCGGCGTCGGAGTCCTTGGTGTCGTTGCCGTTGGCATTGACGTCAGTGATGGTGTACCCGAAATGCGGGGGCGGTGCGAAGCGCACCTTGTAGACGCCTGGCAGCAGGTTCGTGAACGCGTAGGCGCCGTTGCCGGTCGTGACGAAGGGGGCGATGGCATTCCCGAAGGCGTCCGTTGTGACGGCTGCGCCTGCGCTGTCGAGCAACGTCACCGTGACCCCCGCAAGGCCCGGCTCGCCGCTGTCTTGGATGCCGTTGAGGTTGGCGTCGAGCCATGCGAAGTCGCCGACCGACACCGGAGCGAAAATACCCTGGTCGACGGTCAGGTTGACCGTCGCAGCGGGCAGCACCGTCGGCGGCGAGACGATGGTGATGCCAACGGTCGTGCCGTCAGAGTCCTTCGCGTCGTCCGAACCCTTGTTGGCCGGCGTGGCGCCATACCCGGCCGGGATCGAGGAGAAGGTGACCACGTAGGTACCGGCTGGCAGGTTCTGGAAGAGGTAGTTGCCTGCACTGTCTGTTATTGCCGTTGGGGTGGCATAGGCCCCACCGGTCAGCCCGACCAAAGGCCCGTCGGTACGGGACAAGGTGGCCGTCACACCCGCAACGCCGGGCTCGCCCGCGTCCTGGATGCCGTTGCGGTTGGCGTCGATCCACACGAAGTCGCCCAAGCTTGACGGCGCGGGGATCAGCCCAGCGTCCCAGCTGAGGTCGCGCTGGCCGGGCGTGAGGGTGAACGTCGCGGTGACGCCGGTCGAGGTGTTGGCATCGGAGTCGACGAGGTCGTTGGTGCCGATGTTGGCTGGTGCGAAGGACTCACCGGCGGGCAACACGAACACCACGTGGTAGTCGCCTGGCGGGAGCCCGTCGAACAGGTACAGGCCGCCGCCCGCGGTGGTCGTCGTTCCGATCATGGTCGACCCCTGGAACAGCTGGACCGTGACGCCGTCGATGCCGGGCTCGCCGGCATCTTGAATGCCGTTGCCATTGGCGTCGCGGAAGACCTTGTCGCCGACAGCGGCTGGCTGAAACACGCCGAAGTCGACGGAGAGGTTGCTGTTGTCGTTGCTGGCAGTGTCGCCGGCCTGGGTGCCGTCGTTGAGGGGTGCACCACCGAGCGCCAACGTCAACGCGCTTGTGCGGAGCACCAACGGGTTTGCGGTCGCGGTGCCGTTGTCGTCATCGTTGGTGGCGTCGACGCCCGGGTCCTTGCCGGGCTCGTACGGTCGAAGCAGACCCGAGATGCCGGTGCTGGTGCGCAACAACGAACCGACGGGAAGCGTGACCTGGACGAGGTAGCTGCCGGGCAACAGGTTAGAGAACAGGTACGTGCCGTCGGCGCCAGTGGTCGTCGTCGCGATGGGCGCGCCGAGGCCAGTGCCCGCGACGAGCTCGACGGTGAGGCCTGCGGAGCCCGGTTCGCCCACATCGTGCAGACCGTTGTTGTTGGTGTCGTTCCAGACGAGGTTGCCCAGCGACAGCGGCTGGAAGATCCCGAGGTCCGCTTGCAAGCGGTTTGCGCCGTTGATGACGAGCGGGGTCGACCGGATGGTCGCGCCCAGCGCGTAGCCGTGGTCGGCGTTGTTCGAGCCAAGCCCCGCATCGACGTCACGGTTGGCAGCTGTTGGCTCGTAGGTCTGGCCCGTCCCACCAGGAACGCCCGTCGATGAGGCAAAGCCCGCTGGCGTAGTGATCTGCACCCGGTACGTCCCGTTGGGCAACCCGGTAAACAGGTAGTCGCCATCGCCGGAAGTCGTTGTGGTGATGGCGGTGCCGCCACTGTCCAGGACCGGGTTGCCCGCGCCGTCGAGCAGCGCGACCGTGAGGGCGTTGCGGCCGGTCTCGCCGTTGTCGAGCAGCCCGTCGTTGTTGGCGTCGACCCAGATCTTGTCGCCAAGGTTGAACAGCTGGGCCGTCGCGAAGCCGAGGTCCCGCGTGTGGTCGCTCGCGCCGGCTGCGCCGGCCACCACGGTGATGGTGGGGAACGAGGGCAGCCCCGTCGGCGTCGCGAGGACGGCGTCGGAGTCGACGGCGTCCGCCTCCAGTGCCGGTCGACCGCCGGTCTGGTTGGCTGGGGCAAGCGCACGGCCGGCAAGGGTGCCGCCGGGAGCGGAATCCAACGCCCTATCCGCTCTGACGTAGTACGTCGCGCCCGGAGCGATGGTGGCCGCTGGGTCGATGAGCGTGTACCCGTTCGGGTGCCCCGCGTCACGAGGCGACGGGTGCGTCGAGTCCTTGCCGAGGAAGTTGTACTCGCCGTTGGCGTCGGTCACCG
>JAYUDU010000044.1:0-6815 GCA_043739605.1 Acidimicrobiales bacterium
ACGGTTCCAAGGACGGTGGCTCCAAGGACGGTGGCTCCAAGAGCGAATCGAAATCGGAATCCAAGACGGACACCAAGTCGGAGACCAAGACCGAGACCAAGAAGGATTCGATGGCCAAGCCGTCGGCGCCGGCGCCGGCCTCCAGCTCGTCCAGCTGAGGACGGTCGTGGCACCAACCGCCGACGTTGGCGTCATCGGCGGGTCTGGCTTCACCGAGCTCCTGCCCGACCTCGATCACATCGAGATCGACACTCCCTACGGCCCGCCCTCTGGCCCGATCGCCATCGCCGAGATCGGTGGCCGCCGCGTGGCGTTCGTCAACCGCCACGGCCCGGGCCATGTGTTCCCCCCGCACCGAGTGCCGTACCGAGCCAACTCATGGGCGCTGCGGTCTCTCGGCGTCACCAAGGTCATCTCGCCCTGCGCGGTGGGTTCGCTTCGCCACGACCGCAAGCCCGGCGACCTCGTCGTTCTCGATCAGCTGGTTGATCGGACCTGGGGGCGCACCGACACCTTCTGGGATCAGCCAGGACCGCCCGGCCCGGTTCGTGCGAAGCATGCGCACGACGGTCAACCAGGCGGCGCCGTCATGCACCTCACGTTTGCCGATCCGTACGACGCGGCGATGCGCGCCACGCTCGTGGCCGCCGCTCGTGGCGAGCTCGGCAACGAAGCGGTGCACGACGGCGGCACCGTCGCCGTCATCCAGGGGCCGCGGTTCTCGACGCGCGCAGAGAGCCGCTGGTTCGCCCAGATGGGCTGGGACGTCGTCAACATGACACAGCACCCCGAGGTCGCCCTCCTGAGAGAGCTGGACATCGCCGTATGCGGCCTCGCCCTGGTGACCGATTACGACGCCGGCGTCGAAGAAGACGCGTCCGTCGCTCCGGTCACGATGGAGCAGGTGTTCGCAGTGCTGGCCGCCAACGTCGACCGCGCCCGCCGCGTGCTGTTCCGGGCCATCCCCAACCTCTGACCGCCTGGTACTCAGCCGCGCAACCGCCCAAATCGCCCGCGCGGGCGGCGAGGTGCGGCAGACTCCGAACGTGCAGGGATCGGGGGCTGGTCCCGGCGCATTGCCCGCAGGCGGTCGGATGCTCGGCCGGGCCGCCGCGCTTGCCGACGTCCTCGACCGACTGAGTCGCAACCGGCTCGTCACCATCACCGGGCCGGGCGGCATCGGTAAGACCACGCTCGCCATCTGCGTCGCCCATCAACGAGACCATGCCCGCGTCTGCCGGTTCGTCGATCTGGCGTCGCTCGCCCCGGGTGCCGACGCCGCCACCGTGACGGCCGCAGTCGCGGCCGCGGGTGGAGGAGCGGGTCGAGGAGCGACGGGGGGCGGCGCCGACGATGGGAGCGAGCCCGGGCCGCTCATCGTCCTCGACAACTGCGAACACGTCATCGACGCAGCAGGGGTGGTCATCGCCGAGCTGCTCGAACGCGGCGCGGTCACCATTCTCGCCACGAGTCGCACCCGCCTCGATCTGCCCGCAGAAGTCACCTACGAGCTGAGCGGACTCGATCTGGAAGACGCGGCCGCGCTGTACGTTGCGCGAGCCGGTCAGCTTGACCAAGAGCTCGATGCCAACGACGCCGACGTCAGAGACATCTGCGATCAACTGGATCGTCTGCCGCTGGCCATCGAGCTGGCTGCGGCCCGCACCCGCGTGCACTCACCCGCCGAGATGTTGGCGCACCTCGCCGACTCCCCGTTGCTGACCGACCGACCTGGTCGGGGCCGGCCGCCCCGCCATCGCACGCTACGCGCCGGCGTGGAGTGGAGCTTCGAGTTGCTGGATGACGAGCAGCGTTCGTTGTTCCTCGCGCTCAGCGTCGCGGCGGGACGCTTCGACATGGCCCAAGCCGAGGCGCTCGGCGGACCCAGCGCGATCCCGATCGCTGATCGTCTCTGCGACCTCGTCGACCAGTCGCTCGTGCAGTCGGTCCGGATGTCCGGCGCCGCCGATCGGACGTGGTTCCGCGTGTTGCACATCGTGCGGGCCTACGCCAGAGAGCGCCTCGCCGCGACGGGCGACACAGCCGCCGCGAACGACCGTCTTGTGGCTTGGGTGTTCGACGTGACGGCGAGCCTCGATGTGCTGGTCACCTCTGACGTGCGGGCTGCGTCGTACGACCGGATCGACATCACGGCCGACGACATCACCACCTGCCTCTGCCACCTGTTCAGCTCCGATCGCCATGGTGAGGCGCTGGCGCTCACGGTCCGATTGTGGCTGTGGTGGCACATCCGGGGCCGACTGGGCGAGGGCCGGATGTGGCTCGCGAAGGCCATCGCCTGCGACCCGGGCGACGACGCGCAGACGACCGCCCGCGCCCTGAACGGAGCCGCCAACCTTGCCCAGGCCGCGAACGACCTTGGGGCAGCCCGGACCCTGTACGAGCGCTGCCTCGATGTGCGTCGAACCATCGGCGCAGAGGACGGCATCGCCACCACGCTCAACGACCTCGGCGCCTGCTGTCTTCATGGCGGCGACCTCGACGCTGCCAACGTTGCCCTTCGCCAGGCCCACACGCTGCACGAGATGCGCGGGGATCGTTGGGGCCAAGCATGTGCGGCGACGAACCTTGCGCTGACCGCGCAGGCCATGGGAGATCTGGTCCGCGCCGCCACACTCACGACGCAAGCCCGCGTCGCGTTCTCTGAACTGGGAGATGAGTACGCCGCCATCGCGTGCGTCGCCAACCTCGCGACCATCGATCTCGCTCTCGGCGATCTTGACGAGGCCGGGAGGGGCGCCGCGCTGGCCTTGGACAGGGCGCTCGATCTTGGGGCCATCGTGCTGCTGGCGCCCATCCTCGACGGCGCAGCCGAGATCGCGGCCGCGCTCGACGAACCGGCGCGCCGTGCCGCCCTGGCGGTCGCTGCCGAGGAGATGCGCAGCCGCGCCGGCACGCCGATCGATGCGGCTACCGCGACAGCGCTGGCGATGCTGGTCATCCCGAGTCTCGAACACGGCCCCGCGACGGCGATGGCCCCAGCACGGGACACAGATGCGGATCCTTCGCCCCACCGTGGCACCGCCTCTTCTCGTGGTCTTGGCGGCGAAGTCGAACGTCCCCACGAGGCCACCCGGAGTCCACAACCCAGGACCGGGCGACTCGTCCGCACCGGCGATGTCTGGAGCGTCCAGTACAGCGCCCCGCCTGCGCATCTCAGGGCATCCAAGGGCCTTGGATACCTGGCGCAGCTGCTGGCGACCCCCGACGTCGAGCATCACGTCCTCGACCTCGTCGGGGCCGGCATCACCCTGGCCGGCGGCACCGGCCCCGCACTCGACGAGCACGCCAAGCGCGACCTGCGCCAGCGGTGGGACGACCTCAACGCCGACCTGGCCGAGGCCGAGGGTTGGGGCGACGCAGATCGTGCGGCCACCGCGCGGGCCGAGCTCGACGAGCTCGCCAGGGCGGTGGCCGCAGCCGTCGGTCTCGGTGGGCGCGATCGGTCGATAGGCGACCCAGTGGAGCGGGCCCGCAAGGCTGTGACCAACCGACTTCGCCACGCCCTCGACCGCATCGCGGCGGTCGACCCGTCACTAGGCCGACACCTCGACAACGGCGTCAGGACCGGGACCTACTGCGTGTACCGGCCGGAGCAGCCGATCGCCTGGATCATCGAAGGCTAGGACGCGCGTAGCGCCGCTACGCCGGACGTGGCGCCCATTGGTTGGACGAAGGAAAGGGAACGACCTGTTGCAGGTCTCCGTCAGCGGAAGCAAGGCGACCGGCCAACTCAACCCCCCGATGGTCTTCAAGGGCGGCGCCGCCCTCGCGAAGACGATCCTCGTTGCCGTCGGCAAGGACGCCGTCACCGTCATCTGCGCTGCGCCACTGGGCCTCGATCACCGGGGCGGTCCTCGGTCTCCTCTGAGAGGCCGACCCGGCGAAGCCTTCGAGCCCGATCGCGCCGTCGGGCTCGAAGCGCGTCCGGCCGCGATGTCGGCGGCGTTCAGGCCGGCTGCAGCGCCTCGACGTCTGCCAGCCCGTGGAAGCGCGCCAGGATGTCGTCGCCCTTGGCAGCCTTCGCGCACCAGAACGCGACCTCTTGCGCGGCTGCGGCGCGGTTGGCAACGGCTGCGTCGCCGGTGGAGGCGTTGAGGGCGCGGTCCCAGATGAGCTGGAACATGTCGGCACCTGCGTGCTTGGCGCCGGCCGTACCGACCCAGGTGCGGTCGCGCATCTCGGTCAGCGCGGTGGCGAGGTAGCCGACGTGGGGCGTTTCGTCGGCCCGGATGCAGGCGACCAGCTCTGCGGCCTTGCCATCGCCGGCGACGAGGTTGTGGTCGCTCAGCCACGCGTCCGCCCATGCGAAGGTATGGAACGCGGACACCTCGATCATGAGCACGCGCACCATGAGTCCGGCGACCATCTCGAGCTCCGGCTCGATGTCGTCGGGCAGAAGGCGAGGCGCGGCGGCGCGCTTGGCCGCGGCCGTCGGGCTGAAGCCGAGACGGTCCATGAGGGCGTCCATGTCGATCTCTGTCGTGCGGTCGCCGAAGGCGACATCGCGAGCCGCATACCACATCTGCTCGTGACCAGCCTCCTCCTCAAACCCCGCCTCATCGCGGCCATGCGCCTCGAACAATCCCCGGCCGAGGTGGTCGATGGCGGAGCCCTTGACGTCTTCGTCGAACCAGCGTTGGACGTTGGTCGGGCGCAGGTTGCGAATGTTGGCGCCGAAGCCCTCGACCTTGCCGATGCGGGTGAGCGTCGAGATGAGCGGCTGCGGGACGTCGGCCTCGATGAGGTGACGAGCCTGCGCGACGTTCGGGTAGTGAGCCGGCCACGTCTCAAGCGGAACCTCGATGCGGTCCTTTCCGAACACCTGCTTGTGGTGGTCCTGCCACGCGACGATGGCCGGGGCGCGGAACTCGGTGCGGGGCGAGATGTAGTCACCCGCCGCGTCGAAGCCGCCATGGCAGCGCACGCCGCCGGCAAACAGGGGCTCGGTCACGGCGTGGGTGGAGAGCAGCTCTGCTTCGGTGAACTCGATCTGTGCGGTCGTCACGCCGACATTGTTGCACGTCGCGTGCGAGAACGCCTGCCGGCGTCTGGGGTGTTCACTCCGGCCGGTAGCATGGCGACCGGAGCGCTTCCCCGTGCCACCGCAAGCCCGTACGATCGGGCCTGCCGCGTCGATCGGGACCCGTCATGCTCCTCTGGCGTCTGCGCCTCGCCCTTCCCCGTCTCCTCGCCGCGATTGTGCTCGTGGCCGTCGCCGCCGGCATCGTCACCCACGGGCTGAGCTCCTCAGGTGGCGCGTGCCCATCGAGTGCGGGCGCGACCGACCGCTCGAACCCGCCAACGTCGGTGCCGCCCGGTGCCCGGGCGCTTGCAATCCCTACCCGCAACGGGGCGCCGGCGGTGCAGCGCGGTGATCGCGTCGAGCTGTTGGCCGGCGGCTCTGTCATCGCCGCGGGAACGGTCGTGCGCGCCGACCCAGATGGCCAGATGATGACGGTCGCGGTTCCCCCCGGTCGTGCCGCGGCTGTCGCCGCCGCGCTGGCGGCCGGCGACGTGATCGTCGCCCTCGTCGGCTGATCCCTCGGGCTCGGTCTCCCCGTTGGCACCTCGTCGGGGAAGCGGATCCCGACGTCTGCTGCGCCACCTCGGACGCGTCGGGGACAGAGCGAGCCCTGCTGCCGAGCCGAAGCTCGTCGGTGTATTCGGTCGGGCTTTGATGGCAGAGCGCGCCGCTGTGCGGCAGGGTCGAGAGCACGAACACCGACGAGTGGGTCGGCGGAACCGTGCGCGGGCGAGAGCGCGGCATCGAGAGTCGGGACGAGGGTCGACAGGTTCCACCGGGTCGGGCATCTGCCCGGAGGTTCCACCGCGTTCGTGCGGTTCGGGTGCGAACGTGGTGGGACCTCGACGACCGACACGAATTCGGTGGAGGTGGCCGAGACCCGACCCCGACGCACGTGTCGGCTGAACCACGCGCCCGCCGATAACTGACATGACACGGGCGCGCCGCAACGCTCGCTCCCCATCACGCCGTGTCGCGGCGCGACCGACCAGAGGTCGCCGGCATGGTTCCGGGACTCGGGAGGGTCCTATGGTCGAGGCGATGGCCGTGGTCGACACAGACGAGTGGCTGCACCCGCCAGATGGCAGCGCCGGATGGAGCGAAGACATGGCGTTCGCCATCGTCGACATCGCCAACGCAACCCACATCGACGTCGGCCTGGTGCTGCACCTCGACTCCGACGCGATGCGGAGCACGGCCAGCTGGCGCACGACCGTGGCAGGACGTTCGCAGTACAGCGGCGCATGGTCGCAAGGCGGGCCGCCGCGCAGCAACTGGGATGTCATGGCGATCGGCGCCGTCGAGCTGCGCATGGAGGAAGGACTCGTCTCGTGGTCGGTACGGCTCGAGGACAACGTCTCGATGGCGTTCCTCGTGCTGAACGCTACCGGCGCGTGCATCGAGATGGGTCCGACCGCCGACGGTGAGGGGTGGTACGAGCAGGACATGACGGTGACCGGTGAGGTCCACCACCGGCCTCCTGGCGGCGAGAAGCGACGCATCGTCGTCGATGGCGTGGCGCGCCGCCTCCATCGATGGGGCCACCACGACACCACGACGGAACTGTCGGTGGCCGGCCACGCCACGCCGCCCGTCGTCAACCTCCTGGCGGACCTGGACGGCGCGGGCGACGTAGCGCCTCCGCCCGATCCGTTGCGCCCGATCGCGTGATGACCACTGCGCCGACGGCCACCGAGGCAGCCGCCACCAATGCCGCGTGGTGCGCGGCGGTGTGCGCAAGCCACGGCATCGCCACCCGTGTTGACGC
>JAYUDU010000045.1:0-2596 GCA_043739605.1 Acidimicrobiales bacterium
ATATGGCGCCTATCGCACCGCTCCCGTCACCCGATGTTTCGAGAAGCACCTCGTCCCCACTCATCCCTCGTAGGCCCAGTCGGAAGTTCGTCGGTGAATTCGTCGCGGCCTCGATGGCCGAGCGCCCCGGCTGTCCGGGGCGGTCCGAGGGCACGAACACCGACGAACGTGTCGGCGGAACCGTGCGCGGGCGAGAGCGAGTCATGGAGGAGGCGGGAGGAGGGTGGACGGCTTCCACCGAGTTCGGGCATCTGTCCGGAGGTTCCACCGCGTTCGTGCGCTTCGGGTACGAAAGTGGTGGGACCTCGACGACGGACACGAATTCGACGGATGGGGTCGAGGGCGCGCGACGAAGGCGACCACGCCTACGGTGATCTGCCGCATGACCGCGCCGACGTCGCCCGCCGCCCCGTTCGTCCCGCCGCCGTACCCCTACGAGCGCCTTGACCGGCTGAAGCCGCTTGCCGCGCGGCATCGTGATGGCCGCGGGATGGTCGACCTCTCGATCGGCACGCCGTGCGATGCGCCGCCTGCCGCCGTGGTCGCCGCGCTCGGCTCCAGCAACGCGGAGCGTGGGTACCCGCCGAGTGTCGGCAGCGGGCCGCTGCGGGACAGTGCGGCGGCGTGGATGGAGCGCCGTCTCGGCGTCACGGTCGATCCTGAGCGCGAGCTGGCTGCCTGCATCGGCACCAAGGAGTTCGTTGCCACGACGCCCCAGTGGCTCAGGCTCCGCCGGCCCGACCTCGACACGGTCCTCTACCCCGCGATCGCCTATCCGACCTATGAGATGGGCGCCATCCTCGCCGGGTGTCGAGCCGTCCCGGTGCCGCTCGATGACCAGTGGCGCATCCGTCTCGACGCCATCAGCGAGGACGACGCCGGCCGGGCCTTGTGCCTGTGGGTGAACACCCCCGGCAACCCGGCAGGCGGTTTGGACGATCTCGGGGCCGCCGCGGCATGGGGTCGGGCGCAGGGGGTGCCTGTGCTCAGCGACGAGTGCTACGTCGAGTTCACGTGGAGCGGCCCGCCCCGCACGATCCTGAGCCACGGCCTCGACGGCGTCATCGCACTCCACTCGCTGTCCAAGCGGTCCAACCTCGCCGGCGCACGGGTCGGGGTGTACGCCGGCGATGGCGACCTCGTGCACTACCTCTCCGAGGTGCGCAAGCACGTCGGGTGCATGGTGCCGGGTCCGGTGCAGGCCGCCGCCGCGGTGGCGTTCGCCGACGACCTGCACGTCGACGAGCAGCGGGAGCGCTACCTCGGCCGCCTCACCCGCCTCGGTGCTGCGCTTGGGCCGTGGCTCGGCCTCGACGCCACTGCGCCGCTTCCCGAGGGTGCCTTCTACCTGTGGTCCGCTGCGGCCGCCGGCGAGGAGGGTGCAGGCGATGGCTGGGTTCTCGCCGAACGCCTGGCCAAGGAGGGCGGCGTCCTCGTTTCTGCCGGCGACCTCTACGGCGAGGCCGGCGCCGGCCACGTGCGCCTCGCCGTCGTGCAGTCCGACGACCAGATCGACCTCGTGGCGAGCCGCCTCGCCGGTTGAGCACCGCGTCGGTAGGGCGCGGCGTGAGCTGGTGGCTGGTGAGCAAGATCGACATCGACGCCTTGGTGACCTTGGCGCGGCGCTACCTCGAGAGCGGCGCTGCGACCGGCGGGCCAGCTGTGTCTGGCCGAGCTGCGCAGGGCACTCGACGATCCCGGCGGCCTCTGTCGCGGGCTCTGGCAGGTCAACCTCGACGCCGTCACCTACGGAGGGCCACGCCCGGCGCAGGCCGCACGGGATCCGGGGTCCTCGCCAAGATCGAGGCGCGGCTGACTCTGAGGCGATCGGCTTCGAACTCGGCGGGCTGACCGCGCCGCGGGCTCAGTTGGCGTGGAGGGCGGAGTTGAGGCCGCCCCATTCGGCCTTGTTCGGCTTGACCATCACCGTCCCGGTCACCGAGTCGGTGAGGAAGAGCATGTTGGAGCGGCCGGACAGCTCGAGCGCCTTGACGACGTCGCCATCCGGCGTCGTCACCTTCGTGCCGGCGGTGATGTAGCACCCTGCAGCGATCACGCAGTCGTCGCCGAGGGAGATGCCAAGGCCGCTGTTCGCACTCAACAGACAGCGCTCGCCGACCGAGATCACCTCCTTGCCGCCCCCGGAGAGGGTACCGATGATCGATGCGCTCCCCCCGATGTCGGTGTTCGCGCCAACGACGACGCCGGCCGAGATGCGTCCCTCGACCATGGCGGTGCCGAGGGTGCCGGCGTTGAAGTTGACGAAACCCTCGTGCATGACCGTCGTGCCCTCTGCGAGATGGGCGCCGAGGCGGACGCGGTCGGCGTCGGCGATGCGCACGCCCGTCGGCACGACGTAATCGGCCATCCGAGGGAACTTGTCGACGCCGAACACGGTGACCGGGCCCGAAGCCAGCAGCCCGATCCGGACGACCTCGAACCCCTCGACGGCACACGGCCCACGGCTGGTCCACACGACGTTGGTCAGCAGGCCGAACAGGCCATCGAGATTGACGCCGTGCGGCGCGACGTTTCGGTGCGAGAGCAGATGGAGGCGCAGCCAGACGTCAGCGGTGCTCGCCGGCGCAGCATCGAG
>JAYUDU010000046.1:0-2595 GCA_043739605.1 Acidimicrobiales bacterium
CGAACATGCACAGGAAGCGCCAGCAGGCACCCGTATCACTGTCTGCGGTCATGCGCCGGAGGTCGCAGACATGAGGGCTCTTGCCTACGCGCGGTGATCGTGGAGCACGTTGGCGCTTCCTGTGCATGTTCGGGCCTCCATCAAGCTGTCGTGCGCAACGACGACACAGCGTAGTTGCTCGGGCCGACCCACCCAAGCCGGCGGGTCGAAGCGGAGCCATCGCTCCTGGTTGGCCCGCGCCGCTGCGGGCGCGCACCTCGTCATCACCGTCGGGGTTGTGCTGGCGACCGGACAACCGTCGAGGCAAGACGGGCGGGCGAGCAATGCCGCGCGACCCGTCGCCACCACTCGAAGCGGCGAGCGCTCGCAATGCCGACCGTGAGCAGCCTGCCGATCCCTCGACCGACGCAGGCTCGCTGCCGGCGTCGGCATGCCCGGGGTCAGCGTCGCCCGACGATGGTGAAGTGAAGTGGTCGTGGTCTCATCGTTGCCCGGCCCCGATGCGGCTTGCGTCGCTGCCCTGGTTGGCTCCACCGGGCCTGCGCTCGCACCGGCCACGCAATCGATATCCCGTGCCCCGGGGAGCGGGCTGACGTGCTTCCACAGCGTGTCGAGGTCGGCAGCCGCCAATGGCGACGTAGGTTCTCCGAGCGAGTCCAACGGGTGGAAAGCCGCTGAGGTCAGGTGGGCTGGGTCTTGCGGGCGCCGGCGGAGAGGATGGCGGCGAGTGCGGTGGTGATGGGGACGGAGGCGACGAGGCCGATGGCGCCAACGAGGCTTCGGACGACCTCTTCGGCGACGACGGCGCTTGTTAGGACTTGGGAGAGGCTTCTGTCGGCGATGGTGAAGAACACGAGGAGGGGCATGGCGGCGCCTGCGTAGGCGAGGACGAGGGTGTCGACGGTGGCTCCGATGTGGTCGCGGCCGATGACCATGCCCTGGTGGTAGAGGTTGCGTGCTGACGAGGCTGGGTTAGCGATGGCGAGCTGCCACACGGCCGAGGATTGGGTGATGGTGACGTCGTTGAGGACGCCGAGTCCGCCGATGATGATGCCGCCGAGTAGGAGGCCGCGGAGGTTCACCTGGCCGGCCGTGGCTTTGATGACGATCGTTTCCTCTGACGCAGCACCGGTCAGGTGTGTTGCTTTCACTGAGATGACTGCGAGGATGCCGGTGAGGCCGAGGCTGATGAGGGTGCCGACGAGGGCGGTGGTGGAGCGGACGGTGATGCCGTGGGCGACGTAGAAGACGACGAACATGATGAGGCTGCAACCGACGATGGAGACTGCGACAGGGTTCTTGCCTGCCAGAATTGCGGGAAGGATGAACTTGACGAGAACGGCGAGGGTGACTGCGAGTCCGATGAGCGCGGCGAAGCCCTTCCATCGGGCAAGGGCGACGACGAGGACCGCGAAGCCGATGGTGAGCCACCACAGGGGTGTTCCGCGTTCGAGATCGACGAAGAAGTAAGAGGACCCTCCGTTTGGGGCGTGGAAGCGCTGCACGATGACCCCGTTGCCGGCGGCGAGCTCTGGGATGCCACTGTTGGCGACGATGTTGAAGGTCAGCGTCGTGAGGGTCCCGTTGTCTGGTCCACTCTTGAGTCGGAGGTGCGCGACCTGGCATGTCTCTGCGGGGCCGCCCTGTTCATCGGGGCACGGCTCATGGGCCGACGTGATGACCGTGGCGCGTGCCTGATCGTTGGCACCCGCGACTGACGGCGGCACGACGGGAAGATGCCGTGGCCACAACACGACGAGTCCGCCCATGGTGAGAAGGGCCAACGGGGCGACG
The DNA here is from genome assembly GCA_043739605.1 of Acidimicrobiales bacterium. Classification (GTDB taxonomy): domain Bacteria; phylum Actinomycetota; class Acidimicrobiia; order Acidimicrobiales; family JAUJNH01; genus JAYUDU01. Next base: position 1,795 of record JAYUDU010000046.1, read on the forward strand.
ATGCCGACGAGAAGGGTGCGCAGACCCCGATCGGCCCGACGGGACCGCTCTTCCAGTTCGGCTGGTAGCGGCCCATGGCCGTGGCCGGCGTGCGGATCAGGGCCGACGGGGCGATTGCCGTTCGGTCGTGTGCTTGTTGGCCATCTCATGGAAGGTCATTCCTCGCGTGCGGTCGCCTCGGGTCGGCCCCGGCTCTGCGGTCCGGCCGCGTCCTTGAACATACCGTCACTACACGATGTCGTAGCGCGATGCTGCCTCGAAAGCATAAGAATCGAACCGCAGCGATATCAGCCCGGGATGCAGAACGAGAGCGCCCAACCGGCGGCGTGAATGCCACCGTACAGTGCCGCGGCCGTCGCCACGATGCCGCCGAACGTCGCCTCGACGGTTCGTCGCCCGATCACGCGTGCGGCACCGGTCGGCGCGAGCGCAGCGATCCGATCATCCCTGTGCGGCGCGCTCGATGATGCTGCGTCGGCCAACGACGCAATGACGTCACCCGGCGTCGATGACGAGGCCCGGCGCTTGTCGCGGACGCGGAGGCCCAGGTGCTCGACCGCCGCAGCTGCGCCTGGCATCACACCAAGGGCGCGGGCCACCGCAACGACGGTACGGGCGGGCCGAGAACCCCCGGGCGTTCGGCGCCGCCGAGCGCAGACGCGAACGCCGATCGCTCCGATCGCCCCGACCGCGACCACGCCCCCAGCGACGCCGACCCCGTGGCGGTCATGGCCCAACGAGCACCAGGCGAGGCGCCGCCCTGCGGGCCGTGCGGCGCTGAGTCCGACCACCGACGCGGCC
>JAYUDU010000047.1:0-2589 GCA_043739605.1 Acidimicrobiales bacterium
CCGGGCTCCGCATCAGCGGGCCACGGGCCGAGCGCGGCGGCGAGGGTGACGGTGAGCAGCTCGTCGACGCCGTCGCACGCCTGGCGCAGCGACACCGCCGCCGGGTCGACCTCGCCGTCGCCGCCGAGGCCGGCGTCCTCCGCATCCCACCGGTGCAGCGCCGCCTCGTGCAGCTGGTGCCGTGCGATCGCCCCGGCGGTGTGGCCACCCGGGGCGGTCGCCGGCCACCACGACCACGCCGGCGCCTCAGACGCCACGTCTTCGAGAGCCGCCACCAGCTGGGCACAGCCGTCTTCCAGCCAAGCGGCGAGCTCATCGACCGTCGCCGTGGCGGCGTCCGGCACCTCGATGTGGTCCCAGGTCGTCGGCGGCGCCGCGGTACCGCGGAGGACTTTGGTGGCCCACGATCGCTGCACCTCGCCGAGGTGCACGGCGACGTCGCCCGCGCGCCATCCAGGGCACGCCGCCGCCTCGGCCGTCGCATCGCACCGTGGGTCACGCAGGACGTCGACGAACCTCGCGATCTCGTGGCGGATCCCGGCGATGTGCTCCTCGTAGGCCAGGGGAGTGATCGTGGTGACATGGTCGTTCGCCATGGCGCAACGGTAGAAGAGTCCTGAAGGAGTGGACGGCAAGCCAGCATCGACTCCTGGGGTGCAGTCAACCGGGCAGTCGGCCCCTTCCTTGCCTGCTACTTCAGCACCCTCCTAGGTTGGGTCGGTGCCCAGCGAGACCGCGCCCGTCGCGGCCGACGGCGAGATCCGCGACACGCTGCCAGACGACCTCGACGTCACCGCCTTCGTCGGCCCCTACGTCTTCCCTGACAACGCTCGTCGGCGTATCCAGGGGACGATCCACCTCGCCGTCGCGGCTGTCTGCCTGGCGTTGTGGTTCGGCTTCCACGCCGGCGGGGTGCTGGCCAACTCCGGGCTCCTCGTCATCGCTGGGCTCCTTGGCGCCATAGGGGTGTACCACTTCGCCGCCGCCCGACCGCTGGAGGTTCGCGAGCTCGACGCGCTCGCCGCGGCGAGCCGCGAGGTCGGGTTCGCCATCGGTCACGCGTCAGCGCAGATGGTGTGGCGCGGGCTGCTTTCGACGCCCACCTGGCGCATCCTGCTGTTCTCCGCCGACGACCCCCCGTCCAAGCGGGGTCTCGTCATGGTCGACGGCGTCGACGGCGAGGTGCTCGGGTCCCTCGTGGAGGACAACCCGGAGGACTGGTCCGAGATGTCGGGGGTCGGAGTCAGCGGGAACGAGGGGTAGACCTTCGGCCATTCCGTTCATTGCGGACTCCTCCTCGTGTTTGTCGCCACGGTGGTGTACGGTCGTGCTTGCAGAAGTTCACACTCTGCTTCGCCCTACACAGGAGCCTCCACCAGCCGTGTTTGACGGTCACTTCCGCACTGGGGTCGACAAGCGCACCGGCCCGCTCGCGGCCATCGTGCGCAAGACCGGCATCACCGCAGACCATCTGACGGCCCTCGGCCTCGTCATGGCGGGTGCCACGGCCGTCGTCATCGGATCCGGTCACCTCTTCATCGGGTTCGTATGTGTGGTTCTGTGCGGCCTGCCGGACCTGCTCGATGGCCCGGTGGCCAAGGCGTCAGGCACTCAGAGCGTGCGGGGTGCTTACTTCGACTCGACCGCCGACCGCATCAGCGACGCCCTCGTCCTTGGTGGCGTCGCGTGGCATCTGCAGAACGCGCGCGGCGGCCACTGGGCGATGCTCGCGTTTGCGATCCTCGGGGCGTCGACGCTCATCTCGTACCAGCGAGCGAAGGCGGAGAGCCTCGGTTTCGATGCCAAGGGCGGCCTGATGGAGCGCGCCGAGCGGATCATTGCGCTGTGCATCGGGTTGGCCATCCCCTTCCTCCTCGTGCCCGTCTTGTGGCTGATGCTCGCGCTGACGCTGGTCACGGCCGTGCAGCGCTTCATCAAGGTGTGGCGTCAGGCGACGGTCGCCCGCGAAGCAGAGCTGGCAGAGCGCGGGGTGACCCTGGCGCCGCGACGCTTTCGCGCCAGCAGCACCGACCGTCCCGGCACCACAGAAGATCGCTGGCTCGCATGGCGCGCAGCAAATGGGGCGGAGAGCCGCGCCGCGGCTCGTGAGGCCCGCGCCAAGCGCCGCAGCGACCGGCTAGAGGCAGCAGAGAAGGCTCGCGGCGCGACCGAGCTCACGCCGCTCGGTGTCCGTTGGCGCGAGCGCCAAGCAGAGCGAAAGAGTCGTCCGCCCCGCACCCGTCCGTAGCGGAAGCGCGCGAGAGCGCTCCCGACGACGTCACCGGCGACCATCATGGCCACCAGTCTCCGCACGCTCCGAGTCACGGCGACCGACCCCGTTCGCCCGTACCGGATTGGTGCCCGCGTCGCTCGCACGTTGCCGAGGCCGATTGCCTTCGGCCTGGCCCGGGTCATCGGCTGGGTCGCGAGCCGGCGGGCGAGCCGCGGACGCGCCCAGATGGTCCGCCACCTTCGCCGCGCCACCGGACGCGACATCCAGCCCAACGACCCGCTTGTCTCGGCCGCGTTCGCCTCATACGCCCGCTACTGGTGTGAGTCATTTCGACTTCCGGGGTCACCGGCGGCGGT
>JAYUDU010000048.1:0-15920 GCA_043739605.1 Acidimicrobiales bacterium
CGGCGCCGACGCCATCGGCGACGTGCAGGTCGTGCCCGAGGGCGTCGAGCCGGCGGCGATCCCGCCGCACGTGGTGCTCGGCAGCGAAGAGCCCCTCGACTTCGGCGCGCTTCTCGACGACCTCGGCATTCGCCCACAACGCCAAGCTCTCCCGGGCGTCCAGGACAAGACGAGCGTGGCGATGATCAACGTGCCAGTCGCTCGGGCCGGCGACCGGTTCATCCTGAAGTTGACCCCGCCCGAGTACCCGCACCTCGTCGAGAACGAAGCGTTCTTCCTCACGGCCGCACGCCGCTCGGGGCTCACCGTGCCGCACCACGAGCTGATCGAAGACGCGCGCGGACGCGCGGGGCTGCTCGTCCGGCGCTTCGACCGCTGCACCGTCGATGGCAACGGCCGGAGCCTCGCAGTCGAGGACGGCTGCCAGGCCGGCGACCGCCCTCCGGCCGACAAGTACCGCCTCGGGGCCGAGGCGACGTTCCGTTCGCTCGTCGCGCTGTGCGACGCCCCGGTCGTCGCCGCCAGAACGCTCGTGCGGCAGCTGGCCTTCGCCTACCTCACGGGGAACGGCGACGCTCACGCCAAGAACTTCTCAGTGCTGCAGTCCCTCGACAGCGAGTGGGCCGTCTCCCCCGCCTACGACGTGCCGAACAGCACGATCTACGGCGACGCCACGATGGCGCTCTCGCAGCCCAAGGCCGGCGGCGAGCTCGGCGGCGGCGACTTCGTGACGCTGGCGGCATCCCTCGACGTCCCGCCCGCCGCGACCCGCACCCTGCTCACCGACCTCACCGACCGCGTCGACCTCTGGCTCGAGGACATCGCCACGCTCCCCTTCGACCGCTCCGCCCGAGCCAAGCTTCGCCGAACGATCGAGCGCCGCCGCGAGCGCTTGCGCACAGGCCTGACCTCGTGAGCGAACATCGCACCATGCGATGGACCGTGCACGGGGAACGATCCATCTACGAGAGCCGATGGGTCAACCTGACTCTCTGGCCGACGTCGAGAGGCCCAATGGGCTGCGCTTCGACCACCACGTGATCCGAGCGCGACGGCCTGCCGCTGGCGTGCTCGTCCACGATGCCAGCCGAGGCTCCGCTTGTAGTCGAGGCGTCGGTTCGTGACCGACTCGTGGGGTTGGGAGATCCCTGCCGGCGGCGTCGAGCCGGGTGAGGACTCAGCCGCCGGCCTGTCGCGGCTCGCAGATCGGCGTCCTCGACGGAGACGTGTCAAGACGACGGGTTGCAAGCCGCGCTGCGGAAGTTGCGGCTCCCAACTCGGCGACCTGGCGCTCTCTCAATCAGGACGCCGATCTGGAGGCCGCGATCTAGCGGTGGCGGTCGGCACCTGCGCACGCCGGCGGCGAGTGTGCCCTGGAAGTGCTGGCGTGGCGCCCGATCGAGGGCACACGCCGTCGGAACCAGCGCAACTACGACGACGACGTGTCCGGGCCCCGTTCGCCGTCGCCGCGTCTGGTGTTCTGCCGGGCGGCCACCCGCCGCACGCGTCAGCAGGACGACGGACCTACGGAAGCGTCAGCACTTCGGGGCCGTCGTCGGTGATGGCGATGGTGTGCTCTGCATGGGCGGCCCAGCCGCCGTCGGCGGTGACGACGGTCCAGCCATCGGAGAGCTCGACGGTCTCGGGGTCGCCAAGCACCACCAGCGGCTCGAGCGCAAAGCAGTGTCCCCGTCGGAGGCGGGGGTTTGCGCCGTCCCACGGCCAGTAGTTGGGAACGGATGGGTCTTCGTGCATCTGTCGGCCGATGGCGTGGCCGAAGTAGTCACGGACGACATCCATGCCGGCACCATTCACGATCCGCTGGATGGCGGTGGCAACGTCTCGCAAGCGGTTGCCATCGCGAAGCGCGTCGATGCCGGCGGCGAGCGCTCGGTCGGCCACTTCGATGAGTCGGGCGTGGTCTGGGGCCAACGCTGCAGGGTCGCCGACGCCCATGCTGAACGCGGCGTCGCCGTGCCAGCCGTCGATGATCGCCCCGCAGTCGACCGAGATCAGGTCGCCCTCTTGGAGCGGCCGGCCATCAGGGATGCCGTGGACCACCGCTTCGTTCACCGACGTGCAGATGACGGCTGGGAAGCCGTGGTAGCCGAGGAAGTTCGACCGCGCCCGGCGGCGGTCGAGGACGTCTCTCCCTACCTGATCGAGCTGGAGCGGCGTGACGCCCGGCCGCACTGCGGCGCGGATGTCGTGGTGCATCTCTGCCACGACACGACCCGCCTTGCGCATGGTCGCGATGTCCGCCGCGGCGCGACGCGGCGCCATCGCGAGCGCCTAGCGGACGCGGTGGTCGATGGCGTGCACGAGACGCGTCGTCACCGCGTCCGGGTCGCCGAGACCATCGATGGCCGCCAACACGTCCCGCTCGAGGTACCACCCGATCAGCGGCTCTGTCTTCTCGTCGTAGTCACGGAGGCGCTTGCCGATCGCCTCCTCGGTATCGTCCGGCCGCTGCACGACCTCGCCACCGCACGCATCACAGCTCCATGAGTAGTTCGGTGGCGACTCAACCGAGTAGTTGGCGCCGCAGTCACGACAGACCCGACGCGAGGCCAGCCGGGTCAAGCACACCCCAACAGGCACCTCGAGGTCGAGGGCGATGTCGAGGGGCATGCCGACTTCGCTGAGCATCTTGTCGAGCGCCTCGGCCTGGCCGGCCGTGCGGGGGAACCCGTCGAGGATGAACCCGCGCGACTTGGCGTCGGGCTGGCCAAGGCGTTCCTTGACGATGCCGATGATGACGTCGTCCGGCACGAGCTTGCCGAACTGCATGAACTCATCTGCCATCCGGCCGAGCTCGGTTCCTTCGCGCACCGCCGCCCGCAGATAGTCGCCCGTCGAGATGTGCGGCACCACGTAGTGACGGGAGAGCCGGGTGCATTGCGTGCCCTTGCCCGAGCCCTGACGCCCAAGGATGACGAGACGGACCCCGGTGCTCACTTCGCGAGGAAGCCCTCGTAGTTGCGCGTCATGAGCTGGCTGTCGATCTGCTTCATCGTCTCAAGCGCCACGCCGACGGCGATGAGGATCGTCGTGCCAGCGAAGGGGTACCGGCTGACGCCGCTCCCCTTCAGCACGAGGCTTGGCAGCAGTGCGATGAACGCGAGGAACACGGATCCGGGAAGGGTGATCCTGTTGAGGATGTGGGCGAGGTAGCGCTCTGTCGGCGGCCCTGGACGAATGCCGGGGATGTACCCACCCTGCTTGCGGATGGTGTCGGCCTGCTGTGCTGGGTCGAACTGGATCGCGTTGTAGAAGTAGGCGAACCCGACGATCATGAGGCCATACAGCAGGATGTAGAAGATGTCCTGAGGGTTGGCCAGATGGTTGTCGATCCACTTGCGGATGTCACCACGGATGCCCTGATCGCCGATGACGTTCGAGATGAGCACGGGGAAGTACAGCACCGAACTGGCGAAGATGATCGGGATGACGCCCGACGTGTTGACCTTGAGCGGGATATAACTCGACTGGCCGCCGTACATGCGTCGCCCGACCTGACGCTTCGCGAACATCACTGGGATCCGGCGCTGACCGTTTTCGACGAACACGATGGACACGAGCAGACCGAGCGTGAGCAGCAACGCGAAGGCGAACTTGAGGTTGCCGGCTTCGGCCCTGATGGCCGCGCCGCCCGACGGGAGGCCGGCGACCACGTTGGCGAAGATGATGATGCTCATCCCCTGTCCGATGCCTCGCTCTGCAACCTGCTCACCGAGCCACATGACGAGGGCGACGCCAGTGGTCATCGTGAGCACCGCCAACGCGAGCGCGCCGGTGTTGAAGTGGACGAAGAGGTCGCCGGTCAGCCCGTAGCTGGTGGAACCGTTGTGGAACGCGAATGCAAGCCCGGAGGATTGCACGAGGGCGATCACGATGGTGACGTAGCGGGTGGTGGTGGTCAGCTTGCGCTGGCCGGTCACGCCCTCTTGGCGCCAGGAGTCGAGCTTCGGGATGACCGTTTGAAGCAGCTGCAGGATGATCGATGCCGTGACGTACGGCATGATTCCCAGTCCGAACACGGCGAACCGGGTGAGGGCTCCCCCACTGAACAGGCTGAGAAAGCCCAATACCCCGCCCTTGTTGGCCTGGTCTTGGAGCTGTTGGATCCGCTCGAAGCTGACGCCGGGGACGGGGAGATGGGAACCGAAGCGGTACACCACGATCACGAAGACCGTGAAGAAGATCTTGTTGCGAAGGTCTTTGATCCGGAAGATGTTGGCCAGGTTGGCGAGCACGGCGGCAGTGCCTCTCGTCGAAGTGCGTGGGAGATGAAGCGCGGAGCGGGCGCGAGCCCGCTAGCGGTTCATCAGGTGGTTGCCGGCCGCCGGGGGGCGGACCGCCCACGGCTTGGGCAGCACGGACACCGTACCGCCGGCTGCGGTGATGGCCGCTTCAGCGGACTTCGAGAAGCCATCGGCCGAGATGGTCATGGCGCGCGTGAGCGTGCCGTCGCCGAGGATCTTCACGAGGCCCTTCTTCTTGGCGAGTCCCTGCTTGCGCAGGCTGGCCGGGTTGACGACATCGCCGACGTGGGCCTCGAGGTCGTCGAGGTTGACGGCCGTGTACTCGACCCGGAACGGGTTGTTGAAGCCGCGAAGCTTCGGGATGCGCTGCATCAACGGCAACTGGCCACCCTCGAAGCCAACGGACACCTTGCTGCGGGCCTTCTGGCCCTTGGTGCCACGCCCGGCGGTCTTGCCGCCGTGGCCGCCGATGCCTCGACCGACGCGGCGCTTGGCCTTCGTCGATCCGGGGGCGGCGTGGAGGTCGTTCGGCTTCATGCCTTCGGCTCCTCTTCGGAGGTCTCTACGACGGAGATCAGGTGGGGGACCCGGGCGATCATGCCGCGGATCTCGGGGCGGTCGGGCAGGGTGTGCGTCTGGCCCATGCCGCGAAGACCGAGGGCACGGAGCGTGCCACGGTGCTTGGGCTTGGTTCCGATGCTGCTGCGAACCTGGGTGACGATGAGCAAAGGCCCGGTGAGCTCTGCGCCCGAGATGGTCTTCGCCATGATCACGCGACCTCGGTGGGCACGTGGACGCCACGCTTGCGCTCTTCGTAGGCCCTGAGGACACCCTTGGGCGTGACCTCTTCCACGGTCTTGCCGCGGCGGCGGGCCACCTCCTCTGGGGCCTGGAGGCGGCGGAGGCCGTCGATGGTGGCACGGGCGACGTTGATGGCGTTGGAAGATCCGAGCGACTTGCAGAGCACATCGTGGATGCCGGCGACCTCAAGCACGGCGCGCGCCGCCCCACCGGCGATGACACCAGTTCCCGGTGCGGCGGGCTGGAGGAGCACGCGACCAGCGCCGGACTCGCCGATGATGGGGTGCACGATCGTAGAGCCGGCGAGGGGCACGGTGAAGAGCTCCTTCTTGCCTTCCTCGACCGCCTTCTGCATGGCGAGACCGACCTCCTTGGCCTTCCCGATGCCGAGACCGACGCGTCCGTTGCCGTCGCCAACGACCATGAGGGCCGAGAACGAGAAGCGGCGGCCACCCTGGACGACCTTGGAGACGCGCCGAGCGCGACCGATGGGGCGCTCTTCGAGCTGGCTGTCAACCATGATCAGAACTCCAGTCCGGCGGCGCGAGCCGCATCGGCGAGGGCGGCGACGCGCCCGGTGTAGATGGTGCCGCCTCGGTCGAACACGACCTTGTCGACGCCAGCAGCCTTGGCGCGCTCCGCGACGAGCGCTCCGACCTTGGCTGCTGCTGTGATGTTAGATCCGAGTTCGCCCTTGAGGGACGATTCGTGCGTTGACGCCGCGGCCAGCGTGACGCCAGCCTTGTCGTCGATGACCTGGGCCACCATGTGCTTGTTGGAGCGGAACACGGCGAGGCGCGGACGCTCCGGGGTGCCGATGACCTTCTTGCGGAGCCGCCGGTGGCGACGAGCCTTGCCGACCTGCTTGTCCTTGGCGGAAACCGTCATGACTACTTCCCGGCCTTTCCGGCCTTGCGGGCGACGCGCTCGCCCAAGTACCGGACACCCTTGCCCTTGTAAGGCTCTGGCTTGCGGATCTTGCGGATGTTGGCGGCAGCCTGGCCGACGCGCTCCTTGTCGATCCCGCTGATCACGATGCGGGTCGGGACGGGCACCTCGAAGGTGATGCCGTCCTGCGCGTCGATGTTGACGGGGTGGCTGAAGCCCAGCGCCATGGTGAGGCCCTGACCGGCCATGGCGGCGCGATAGCCGACGCCGACGATCTCAAGCTCGCGCTTGAAACCATTGGTGACGCCGATGACCATGTTGTTGATGAGGGAGCGCGACAGCCCGTGCAAGGCACGGCTCTGGCGTTCGTCGTTCGGACGCTCGACGAGGAGGATGCCCTCGTCGATGCGCACGGAGATGGGCTCTGAGATGGTGCGTGAAAGCGTCCCCTTGGGACCCTTCACGGTGACGTCTTGACCAGCGATGCTGACCTCGACGCCATTCGGGACTGCGATGGGCGAACGCCCGATGCGAGACATTGTTTCTCCGTTACCAGACGAAGCAGAGGACCTCACCACCGACGCGGCGCTTGTGAGCTTCCTTGTCGGTCATGAGCCCGTGGCTGGTGGACAGGACGGCCACTCCGAGGCCACCAAGGACCCGGGGCAGCTTGTCGGAGCGGCGGTACACGCGCAGCCCAGGCTTGGACACGCGTTGGATGCCCTGGATGGACCGGGTGCGGTCGGCCAGGTACTTCATCTTGATCTCGAGGACCTCGCCAGGGCCCTTGAGGGCCGGCGCGGTCGAGAAGCCCTCGATGAAGCCTTCTGCTTCGAGGATCTTGGCGAGGGCCACCTTTTGCTTCGAGTGCGGCATCTTGACGGTGTCGTGGTATTGCACGTTGCCGTTGCGGATGCGCGTGAGCATGTCGGCGATGGGGTCGGTCATTGTCATGGCGTATTCCCTTCCCTACAGGCTTGCCTTGGTCACGCCCGGAAGCTCGCCCGCAAGGGCCATCTCCCGAACGCAGATGCGGCAAAGACCGAAGTGGCGGTAGACCGCGCGCGGCCGGCCGCAGACCTGGCAGCGAGTGTAGGCCCGAACCTTGAACTTCGGGGTCTTCTGCTGCTTGTTGACGAGCGCCTTCTTGGCCATTGGCTTACTGCCCCTCGCGCTTGAATGGAAAGCCGAAGGCGTCGAGCAAGGCTCGGCCACCGGCGTTGGTGCGTGCTGTGGTGACGACGGTCACGTCCATGCCGCGTGGCTGGTCGATCTTGTCATACTCGATCTCCGGGAAGATGAGCTGTTCGGTGATGCCGAACGTGTAGTTGCCGCGGCCGTCGAAGCCACGGGTGGGCATGCCGCGGAAGTCGCGGACACGGGGAAGCGCGACCGCGACGAGGCGGTCGAAGAACTCCCACATCCGGTCATTGCGCAGGGTGACCTTGCAGCCGATCGGGTTCTCCTCACGGAGCTTGAAGTTGGCGATCGACTTCTTCGCCTTCGTCACGATCGGCTTCTGGCCGGAAAGGAGCGTCATGTCGCGCACGGCGCCTTCGAGCAAGCTCGACTGCTGCAGCGCACGACCGACGCCCATGTTGATGACGATCTTCTCGAACCGCGGCACGTCCATGACGTTGGCGAGTCCGAGCTGCTCCTTGAGCTGGGCCTTGATCGTGTTCTCGTACCTCTGGCGAAGACGAGGACGCGTCGTGAGGGCCGGCTGGGCGTACGGCATCAGATCTCCGTTCCGGTGCGCTTGCAGATCCGGACCTTGGTGCCGTCCGGCTGGATCCGATAGCCGACGCGGGTGGGCTTGCCATCTCCGGGCGACAAGACGGCGACGTTGGCGACCTGGATCGGCATGTCCTTGTCGATGATGCCGGCTTGCATGTTCTGCTTCACAGCCTTTTGGTGCTTGCGGGCCGTGTTGACGCCCTCGACGACGAGGGTGCCCGCCGACGGGCTGACCGCCAGGACCTTGCCCTGCTTGCCGCGGTCTTTGCCCGTGAGCACCTGGACCTGGTCGCCCTTCTTGATCTTGAGACCTGCCATGGTTCAGATCACCTCCGGAGCGAGACTGACGATGCGCATGAACTTCTTGTCGCGCAGCTCACGACCGACGGGGCCGAAGATGCGCGTGCCGCGCGGCGTCTGGTCGTCCTTGATGAGGACGGCAGCGTTCTCGTCGAAGCGGATGTAGCTGCCGTCCGAACGGCGACGCTCCTTGCGGGTCCGAACGACGACGCACTTGACGACATCACCCTTCTTGACTGCAGCGCCGGGGATGGCGTCCTTGACGGTGGCGACGAAGATGTCGCCGATCGAGGCGTAGCGACGGCGGCTGCCACCGAGCACCTTGATGCAGAGGACCTCTTTGGCGCCGCTGTTGTCGGCGACCTTGAGACGGGATTCTTGCTGGATCATCGAACAGCCTCCTGCGTCGGGTGCTCGCTGATCCCCACCATCGCCGACTTCGTCGTCGTGGGCTTCGCGATCATCGCGCACGCTCCACGACGTCGACGAGGCGCCAGCGCTTGGTCTTCGACAGCGGGCGGGTCTCCATGAGGCGGACACGGTCACCGTTCTTGACCGAGTCGTCGGTGCAGTGCGCGTGGAACTTCGTCGAGCGAAGCACCGTCTTGGAGTACTTGGCGTGGCGCACTCGTTCGGTCACGGTGACGACGATCGTCTTGTCCATCGCGGTGGAGGTGACGATGCCTTCACGGACCTTGCGGGCCGCACGACCGAGCGCCTCTGCTGGCGCTGTCGTAGCTGGGGTGGCTTCGGTTGCTTCGCTCATGCGGTGTCCTTGTTGGTGGACGAGATAACTTCGGCGGCAGCGATCTCACGCTGACGCAGGATGGTGTTGATCCGGGCGACGTCCCGCTTCACCGCTCGGAGGCGAGAGGAGTCCTCAAGCTGGCCGGTGGCGTGCTGGAAGCGGAGCGTGAAGAGCTCCTGCTTGGCGTCGGCGAGCTTGGTGACGAGCTCGGTGTCGCCGAGATCGCGCAGCTCTGTTGCGGTCGCAGTCATCAGACCTCGATCTCCTCGGTCATGGCCCTGGTGACGAACCGGGCCTTGATGGGCAACTTCTGGATGGCCCGCTCAAGCGCGGCGCGTGCGACTGCCTCGTCGGGGAAGTCGAGCTCGAACATGATGCGGCCTGGCTTGACCACGGCGACCCAGAACTCCGGGTTGCCCTTGCCAGAACCCATGCGGGTCTCTGCGGGCTTCTTGGTGACCGGCTTGTCCGGAAAGACCCGGATCCACACCTTGCCGCCACGCTTGATGTGACGCGTCATGGCGACGCGGCTGGCCTCGATCTGGCGGGCGGTGATCCAGCCAGGCTCCATGGCCTGGATGCCATACGTGCCAAAGGTGACGGTGGTGCCGCCCTTGGCGTCGCCGGTCATCCGGCCTCTGTGCTGCTTGCGGTGCTTGACCCTGCGCGGCATCAACATGGCGCGTCAGTCCTTCTTGAAGTGGGGGGTCTGGTGGTGCTCGTCGCGCTTCTCGAGCTGCTCCTGCTCTGAGATCAACGCCTCGAGCTCTGGGTCGAGCTCGGGAGCGAGCGCTTCCGCCGGGGCCTCGACGAGGCCGTCAGCTGCGGGACGACGCCCACCGCCTGCGGAGATGACGCGCTTGGGAGCGGCGATGCCTTCGCCCGTCGGGTCGGCGGCTGCGGCGAGCGCGGCCTCGGCCCTGAGCTTGGCGTCGTTGCTGACCTTGTACGGCAGGATGTCGCGCTTGTAGATCCACACCTTGACGCCGATGCGGCCCTGGCTGGTCTTCGCCTCGCGGAAGCCGTAGTCGATCTCGGCGCGCAGGGTGTGCAACGGCACGCGGCCCTCGCGGTAGCTCTCACGCCTGCTCATCTCCGAGCCGCCGAGGCGACCGGAGCACTGCACGCGGACGCCGAGCGCGCCGGCCTTCTGGATGGTCTGCAGCGTGCGCTTCATGGCGCGGCGGAACGAGACCCGTCCTGCGAGCTGGTCGGCGATGGCCTGGGCCATCAGCGCCGCGTCGAGCTCCGGCTGGCGAATCTCGTTGATATTGAGCTGCACCCGGACGTTGCCGGTGAGCTTGGCCAGCTCGGCGCGGAGACGTTCGGCCTCTGCGCCGCGGCGCCCGATGACGATGCCGGGACGAGCGGTGAAGAGCTCGATCTTGAGGCGGTCACGGGTGCGCTCGATCTCGATGCGGCTGACCATGGCCCGCTCCAGCTGGCTGGAGAGCAACTTGCGGATCTTGGCGTCCTCGACGATGTACTTCTGGTAGTCGCGGTCGGCGAACCACTTCGACTTCCAATCGGTCGTGACACCGAGCCGGAACCCGTACGGGTGGACCTTCTGTCCCATTACTTGTCGTCCTCGTTCTCGCTGGCCTTGGGCGCAGCGGCCTCGGTGGTGTCGTCAACCTCGGGTGCGGCGTCTGTTTCGGGGGTGGCTTCGGTCTCGGCGTCCGCGACGACGTCGTCTGCGGTGGTCTCAGCAACCACCTCGACCGGAGCGGCGTCGGCGACGACGTCATCTGTTGCCGTCGGCTCTTCGACCACGTCGTCCGCGGTGATCGCCTCGGGCTTGCCGGTGCGAGCGGCGCGACCCTGGCTTCCCGCGACGCGGCGGGCCCGACGGTTGGCTTCGTTGCGTTCGGCCTTGGCCTTGACGACGACGAGGCGCTCCTCGGGAAGCTGGCTGACGATGAGCGTGATGTGGGCGCTGCGCTTGCGGATGTGTCCGGCGCGCCCACGAGCACGGGGCTTGAAGCTCTTGAAGGTCTGGCTCTCGTCGGCGAAGCATGCAGAGACGAACAGCTCGGAGCCCTCAAGCCCGTCGTTGTGCTCTGCGTTGGCCACGGCGGAGTCGAGCAGCTTGATGACGAGGTTGGCAGCATCGCGCTCGCAGAACTGGAGGATCTCTCGGGCATCGCCGACGGCCTTGTTCCGGATGAGGTTGAGCACGGGGCGAATCTTGTATGCGGAGGTGCGGGTGCCCGACAGGACGGCCCGCGTCCCCTCACGCTCGTTGGTCTTGTCTCCGAAGGCCATCAGCGCTTGCGACCCTTTGCGTTCTTCTCCTGGCCGGCGTGGTACTTGAAGGTCCGCGGGTTGGCGAACTCTCCGAGCTTGTGCCCGACCATGGACTCTGTGATGTACACCGGCACGTGCTTGCGCCCGTCGTGGACGGCGATGGTGTGACCCACCATGTCCGGGATGATGGTGCTGCGACGGGACCAGGTCTTGATGACCTTCTTCTCGCCGGCCGTGTTGAGGACGTCCACCTTCTTCAGGAGGTGGTCGTCGACGAACGGACCCTTCTTCAGGCTGCGGGGCATCTGCTACCTACCTCTACCGTCGAGCGCCGCGCGACGGGCGACGACGGATGATGAGCTGCTGGGACGACTTCTTCTTGTTACGGGTACGGCCCTCGGGCTTGCCCCACGGGCTGGTCGGCGGACGACCGCCGGACGTCTTGCCCTCGCCACCACCCATCGGGTGGTCGACCGGGTTCATGGCGACACCACGGGTCTGAGGGCGCTTGCCGAGCCAGCGGGCGCGACCGGCCTTGCCGATCTTGATGAGCTCTGCCTCTGCGAAGCTGACCTCGCCGAGCGTGGCGCGGCAGTCGATGGGGACGCGGCGCATCTCACGGCTGGGGAGGCGGAGGGTGGCGTACGGGCCGTCCTTGGCGACGAGCTGGACGCTCATGCCTGCGGAGCGGGCCATCTTGCCGCCCTGTCCCGGCTGCAGCTCGACGTTGTGGACGACGGAACCCACGGGGATGTAGCGCATGGGCAAGGCGTTGCCCGGCTTGATGTCTGCGCCCTGACCGCTCTGGACCTTGTCGCCGACCGCGAGGCCCTTGGGGTGCAGGATGTAGCGCTTCTCGCCATCGTGGTAGTGCAGGAGGGCGATGCGCGCATTGCGGTTCGGGTCGTACTCGACCGTCGCCACCGTGGCCGGAACGCCGTCCTTGGTCCGCTTGAAGTCGATCAGGCGGTACTGCTGCTTGTGGCCACCACCGATGTGGCGGGCGGTCTTGCGGCCGTAGCTGTTGCGACCGCCGGAACGGTGCTTGGGCTCGAGGAGCGACTTCTCGGGCTTGTCCGTCGTGATCTCGGAGAAGTCCGCGACCGTCTGGAACCGGCGGCCGGCACTGGTGGGCTTGCGTGAGCGAAGGGGCATCGGGGCTGCTACTTCTCGAAGAGCTCGATCGTGCCCTCACGGAGGGTCACGATGGCGCGCTTGGTGTCGGGACGGGAGCCGAACGTGCGACGGCGGCGCTGGTGCTTGCGCTTGCCCTTGCGGTTCAGCGTGTTGACCGAGGAGACCTTGACCCCATCGAAGATGGCTTCGATGGCCTGGCGGATCTCGATCTTGTTGGCGTCGTCGGCGACCACGAACGTGTACACGTTCTGGTCGAGGAGGCCGTAGGACTTCTCCGACACGACGGGTCGGAGGATGACGTCACGGGGATCCTTCATCAGGCGTCCGCCTTCTCGTTCGTGGTCTCGATGGCCGCGCCGTCGCCCCGTGTGACGGCTGTGGCCGTTGGCAGGGTGGCGGGCGTGAACACCACGACGTCGCTGCACAGCACGTCGTAGGCGTTGAGCTCTGTGGCCAGGATCAGCTGCACGTTGGGCAGGTTGCGGAGGCTCTTGGCCATGATCTCGTCGTGCTCGCCGATGACGACGAGCACCTTGCGGAGCTCGGCCACCCCAAGTCCGGCGAGCAGGGCGACGCCTGCCTTGGTGCTGGGCGCGGTGGCGGCGAAGGCGTCGAGGACGATGACCTTGCCGTCGTTCTGCCGGTCGGAGAGTGCCGACCGCAACGCCAGGCGGATCATCTTCTTGGGGGTCTTCTGGCTGTAGCTGCGGGGCTTCGGGCCGAGGGCGATGCCTCCGCCGACCCAGTGAGGAGCCCGGGTGGTGCCCTGGCGGCCTCGGCCGGTGCCCTTCTGCTTGAACGGCTTGGCGCCACCGCCGCGCACCTCGGCGCGGGTGAGCGTCGACTGGGTGCCGGCACGACGGTGGGCCAGCTGAGCCTGGACGACCTGGTGCATGACGGGAACGTTGGGCTGCACGCCGAACATCGCGCCGTCGAGCGAGATGGATGCGCCGTCGGACCCGTCGGCCTTCTTAGCGGTCAGCGGGA
Source organism: Acidimicrobiales bacterium (assembly GCA_043739605.1). Lineage (GTDB taxonomy): Bacteria > Actinomycetota > Acidimicrobiia > Acidimicrobiales > JAUJNH01 > JAYUDU01. The sequence goes on from JAYUDU010000048.1 coordinate 13,111, forward strand.
TGTCGGCGGGGCCGGCCGCGCTGCTCTTGAAGATGCTCATGCCTTGCCCTTCTTTCCGGCCTTGACGGCGTCGCGAACGACGACGAGCGACCCGTTGGCGCCGGGCACTGCACCCTTGACCAACAGCAGCGAGCGCTCGAGGTCGGCCTTGACCACCTGGAGGTTCATCGTCGTCGTCTTCTCGCCACCCATGCGACCAGCCATGCGCGTTCCCTTGAAGACACGGCCTGGCGTAGAGCACGCGCCGATGGAACCGGGGGCTCTGTGGTGCTTGTGGTTACCGTGGCTCGCGCCCTGGCCCTTGAAGTTGTGGCGCTTCATGGCACCTGCGAAGCCCTTGCCCTTGGAGACGCTGGTGACGTCGACCTTGGTGCCGGGCTCGAAGCCCTCGACGGTGATCTCGTCACCGATGCTGTAGGAGGAGACGTCGTCGAGGCGGAGCTCGACGAGTCCGCGGCCTGGCTCGATGCCGGACTTCTCGAAGTGGCCCATCTCCGGCTTGTTGATGCGGTGCGGCTTCTGGGAGCCGTACGTGACCTGCACTGCGCCGTAGCCGTCGGTGTCCGGTGTCTTCACGCGGACGACACGGACCGACGTGACCTTCAGCACGGTCACCGGAATGAGCTTGTTGGACTCATCCCAGACCTGCGTCATGCCGACCTTTTCGCCGACGATCGCTCTTGTTGCCATGTGTTCTTCCTGGTTCGTGGCGGTGGTGCCGCCGCTGGCCGGCGGTTGCCGGGGCGGAGCCCACACACGTGAAACGCTCCGACTCGGACGAACCGAGCGGAGCGCTCTTCCTTGGGGTGCTGCGGGGTAGCCGAAGCCGGCCGCAGACATCGAGTTGGCACGGCGGGTCACCCCACACGCACAAGGCCGAGAACGTAGCCGCACTGCGAACGCAACCGCAAGCCCGCTCGGCACCGCTCCCCGCCGCCTGCTTCTGCGTGCGCAGAAGCAGGCGCCCAGGCCCCGGGTTCTGCGTGCGCAACTCGAACCGTCCTGCTGCGTGCGCAGGACGAGAGGCTCCCGCACCGCGTCCTGCGCTTGCAAACCCTCGGTGTCAGCTGACTGCACGCAGCGCGAGGTGGTGGCGGACCGCCCCGACGACGTCCTCGCGCGTCGATTCTGGCGTGACGCGCTCGACCTGCCAGCCGCAGCGACGTGCTCGGGTGTCGCGAGCCTTGTCGCGCCGCGCGCCGGCGATCGTGCTGTGGCTCCAATCATCATCGACCTCGAGGTTGAGGCTCCGCTCCATCCACACCAGATCGCAGACGTTCGGAATGCCCATCCACCGGACCGGCACCTGCTGCTGCGGCGTCGGCATCCCTGCTTCTGCGAGCCAGCGCAGCACCTCGCTCGTCCGGGGACAGTCGCCCGCCGCTCCAGGCACGCGCACGTCGAGCAGCGCCTCCAGCGCTCCGAGGCTCGGCCGATGCTTCGGCCCGCGCCGCTCGATCGCGGCCTGGATCGACGCGATGCCGTTGGCCCGGTCTCGTCGCTCGATGTCGTCGACCATGCGGCGCCAGGTCCGCTCGTTCACACGACCGATGAGGGACACGAGTGCCTCGCCGGGCGCAAGGCACGGCATGCCCTCGATGTGCGTGATCGCCGCGTCGGCCAACGAGGCGTCGACCGACGACCGAACCCCGCGGAGCCGCGGCATAGTCGTTCGCGGCGTAACGACCTCGACCGCGCCAGGGTCCACGTCGGGCAGGCTCCCGAGCCCCGCGGCAGCGAAGCCGCCGGCGACGGCATCGGGCGCCGCGAGTAGGGCGCCTTGCAGCGGCCGCCACGGATCAGCTGGAAGGCCCGGGACCTCCAGCACGCCGCGTCGGTGGGGCAGGAGGTCGCCACCACGAACTGCCCAGCGGCGCTCCTCTGCGCTCCAACCGAGCGCGTCGAGCTGCGAGGTAGTGACGAGTCCGTGTTGTCCGGTCGTTAGATGGAAGAAGGATGGTGAAGCCATGACGGACATTGTGACGGCCCCCTGGGACAGCGCCGACCGGCGGCCGCCACCGCCCACCCGCCATGTCGCGTTCTGCGTGCGCAGTAGCGGGCGTCACTGCGCCGCCTCCTGCGCATGCAGTTCGCAGCCGAGCGCTGCGTGCGCAGAAGGGGGCGGCCGGGCACCGTCATCTGCGTGCGCAGAAGTGGCGGCTGCAGGGGCGACCCGCGGCGCGACGAAGCCCGCCCCATCGGGCGGGCGTTCGTGCGATCGGCTGTGCTGAGCAGCCAGGTTCAGGATCAGGCGCCCGTCATCTGCTCAGGCACGACCCTGTCCCTCGTCGTCCCTCCTCGGCAGGGACGCGGGGGCCGATCAGGCCGTCTCGACCTTGATCTCAACCTCGACGCCGGCGGGGAGGTCGAGCTTTGCGAGCGCGTCGACGGTCTTGGCCGAGTGGTCGTGGATGTCGAGGAGGCGCTTGTGGATGCGCATCTCGAAGTGCTCGCGGGAGTCCTTGTACTTGTGAGGCGAGCGGATCACCGTGTACCGGTGCTTCTCGGTCGGGAGCGGCACAGGGCCGCGCACGGTCGCCGATGTGCGAAGCACGGTCTCCACGATCTTCTTGGTGGAAGAGTCGAGGATCTCGTGGTCGTACGCCTTGAGGCGGATGCGGATCTTCTGCTTGTCAGCCATGTAGGGCGTTCTTTCGTCGTAGGTTCATCAGCTGCGCCGAACGCAGCTCGTTGTCGTGTGGCCCGGTTCTTGGGGCGAAGCCCCCATGTGTCTATTTGTCGATCTTGATGACGCGGCCCGCGCCCACCGTACGACCACCCTCACGAATCGCGAACCGCAACCCCTCATC
>JAYUDU010000049.1:0-2585 GCA_043739605.1 Acidimicrobiales bacterium
ACCATGGGCGCAGTGCCCATCGATGGCGATCTCGCACCCATCGCCGACGACGTCGCCGCGCGGGCGATCGCGATGTGGAACACAGACGGAGTGTTGGAGGCAGTACACCCGACGCCGTTCGGCGAACTGCCCGGTTCGGTGGTGGTCACCTTCGCGACGATCGATGCGCTGGCCCATGCCTGGGATCTCTCGTCGAGCGTCGGCAGGGCGATCGAGTTCGAGTCCCGGGCGACGCCGTCGATCTCGGCCATCGTGGATGCGGTGTGCACCGATGATGTACGGGCGATGGGTGTGATCAAGGCTGCCACCGAACCGCCGCCCGACGCGACCGACACCGAGCGACTGATGGCTGCCACAGGCCGAGCTATCCGGCGTTAGGTCAACGTCTACTGGCCGGCGGCCCAGCCGGTCAGGCCGACGATGCGCAGAACCAGAACTCGGGTGAACGGCTGGTCTTCGTACTGCACGTAGCGCCCGGCCAACCCGGCGGCCAGTGCCGCATCCCGGCCGGAATCGGCGTCGCCCTGCCAGCGCAGCTCGGCCCGCACCCACCAGAGCCGCGACCAGTCGCCAGGGTCCCAGTGCTCGACCAGCAGCGTGGCGCGCGAGTCGGCCTCTAGGTTCCGCTCTCGCTGCAGTCGCGACGACGCCTTCGGCTTCACCCGGTCGACGGGCACGCCCACATAGCCCTCGTCGTCGACCACAAACGCGACGGGCACGGCGTCGACGCCTCGCTCGGCGTGCACCGTGCACAGGATCCCGTGGTCGTGTGCCGCAAGCCGGGCCCGCGCCTCGTCCTCGCCGAGCCTCATGGTGTGATGGTACGTGGTTCAATCGCAGTCGGGGATACGCTCCCGCCGTGGTTGAGCAACCGCGTGCGCGGACGTGATCTTCGACGTGACCTTCGCTGGCGAGGCCGGGACGGTGCGATGAACCTGGCGCTCTGGGTAGAGCGCCACGGCCGCCGGCAACCCGACGACCCGGCGCTGGCCGACGGCGAGCGTGTCCACGCCAGCTGGGGCGCGTTCGCCGCCCGGACGGCCGGCGCGGCGGCTGGCCTGTGCGACGACTTCGAACTATCGCCCGGTGACCGGGTCGCCATCGTGATGCGCAACCGGCCCGAGTACCTCGAGGCGCTGTTCGCCATCTGGCACGCCGGTCTCGTGGCCGTGCCGGTCAACGCCCGCCTTCATCGCGACGAGATCGGCTACATCCTCGAACACAGCGAGTCGGCCGTCGTCGTGACCGACGCCGACCATGCTGACGACGTCGAGTCGCTGGTCGGCAGCGTCGCGCCGCTGCGGGCGGCGGTGGTGGCGCCGGGTGAGCGGTGGGACCGGCTCACGGCGTCATCGCCGGCGCCGCTCGTCGGCCGGCAACCGCAGGACCCGGCCTGGCTGTTCTACACCAGCGGCACCACCGGACGGCCCAAGGGAGCCACGCTCACGCACCGCAACCTGCTCATGATGTCGCTCAGCTACTTCGCCGACATCGACCCGGTGACACCGCAGGACTGCATCCTCCACGCAGCTCCGCTGTCGCACGGTTCGGGGCTCTACGGGCTGCCCCATGTGGCTCGGGGGGCGGTCAGCGTCGTGCCGGAGTCCGGCGGCGTCGACGGCGACGAGATCGCCGCCCTCCTGCGGCGCTGGCCGGGAATGTCGTTCTTCGCCGCTCCCACCATGATCAAGCGGCTGGCCGGCGACGGGGCGGTCGCCGCCGCCGACCTCTCTCACCTCAAGACGATCGTCTACGGCGGCGCACCGATGTACCTTGCCGACCTCGAGGACGCCCTCGCCGTGTTCGGCCCGCGCTTGGCCCAGATCTACGGGCAGGGCGAGACGCCGATGACGATCACCGCCCTGTCCAAGGCAGACCACGCCGACCGCAACCATCCCCGGTGGCGCGATCGCGTGCAGAGCGTCGGCGTCCCCCGCACCGACGTCGACGTCCGCGTCGTCGACGACACCGACCGCGATCTCCCCGCCGGCGAGGTCGGCGAAGTGGTGGTCCAAGGCGACGTGGTCATGGCCGGCTACTGGAAGCAGCCCGATGCCACTGCCGAGGCGCTGCGGGGAGGTTGGCAGCACACCGGCGACCTCGGCAGCTTCGACGCCGATGGGTACCTCACGCTTCGCGACCGGTCCAAGGACCTGATCATCAGCGGCGGGATGAACATCTACCCTCGGGAAGTCGAGGAGGTGCTGCTCCGCCACGCCGGCGTCCGGGCCACCGCAGTCGTCGGCCGGCCCGACGCGGAGTGGGGCGAGGCGGTGGTGGCCTTCGTGGTGGCCGCCGACGGCGACGCTCCACCGCCGGTCGAGGATCTCGACCGGACGTGCCTCGACCACCTCGCCCGGTTCAAACGGCCCAAGGAATACCGCTTCGTCGACGCGCTGCCGACCAACAACTACGGCAAGGTCGTAAAGCGCGAACTACGCGACCGGCTCCGTCTCGAAGCGCAGGACGGAGCCTGTTAGGTTGCCGCGTGCAGGCAGGGTCGGGGGGCCCGGACGTGTGCCGCTCGACCTCCGGGCAGGCCATTTGCGACCAGCTGACACACGATGAGGAGGCCGTCTCTCATG
>JAYUDU010000050.1:0-2582 GCA_043739605.1 Acidimicrobiales bacterium
AGCTACGTCATCGATCTTCTGGGTTGATGTCTTCCAGTTCTCGCGACGCCGTCTCTGGGTAGGCCCGCACGATCAGGACGCACAACAGCAGCGGCCCGACGCCGAGGACGGCCAGCGCAGGACCAAGACCGCCGAGGCGATCTGCCAGGCGGCCAGCCAGCACCAGCCCTGCCACAGAACCGGCCCGTCCGGTGGCGGAGATGACGCCGTTGGCCCGGCCGCGCAGGGCGGTTGGGAACAGTTCCGGTCCATACACCGACAGCGCGGGCACGGTTGCGCCGCCCGCGAAGCCGGCCACCGTCGCGGCCACCCACATCGGCCATCCCCGCGTGAAGAACGACAGCAGGAACAGCGAACAACCGGCGGCAACGCCAATGGACGCAACCCCCCGGCGGCCTCGACGATCTGCGATGCGACCCCCCATGACCACGCCGATGCCGCCCGGCGTGCCGGTCACCAGAGAGAACAGCGTGATGCGCGCCGCGCTGAAGCCGCGCTCGTTGGCGAGGAAGGTGTTCTGTAGTTGGGCTGCGGGAGTGAGGAACAGCGCGGTGAGGGCAGCGCCGACGGCCAGCAGGACGAGTCGGGGGAGGTGGCCAGCGAGCGTGGGCCGCTCCTTCACCCCGGTCCGTTCGAGGCGCTCCTCACGGTCGAAGCGGCGTGATTCCTGCAAGGTGCCGGCCACGCGCACGACCAGCGGGATGAACACCAGCGCGGCCAGGAACGAGTACCGCCACGATCGGCGGCCGAGGTCGGCGAGGGGCAGCGTCGCCACGCACACGCCGGCACCGAGCGCGGCGATCATGGCGAGCACGCTGGCCGTCCACGCTCTCGCGCCGGCCGGGACCTCCTCGGCGGCGACGACCGCAATCATGATGGAGACGCCAGCGGTGAGGCCTCGTGCTGGCACCTGCAGCACGACGAAACCTGCCATGGACGGCGCAAGGGCGCCAGATGCGGTCGAGAGGATTGCGCCGATCGCGCCGTAGATGAGGATCGGACGCCGGCCGATTCGGTCTGCCAGGGCGACGACGGCCACTGCGATGGCGGCATCAACACGCATGACGGCGAGGGCATCTCCCTGGCCCGAGGTGCCAACGCCGAACTCCTTCCCGGCGAAGGCGATGGTCTGGGTGACCAGGGTGCCGAGAAAGCCGGCCATCATCGCAAGGATCGCCAGGGCGCTGATGGCCCGTCCGGCTCTGAGGTCGAGCGGGTCGGGCGGCGCCCACCATGGCGGCGTGCCCGGATGGGGGAGGCGGCGCGCCTCGCGGCGAATTGCCCACCCGAACAGCCACGTGAAGCCGGGGATCTCCAGGTGGTAGGCGACCGTCTGGGTGACGCGGTGGGCGCCACCGGCTCTGTCTGGGTCGGCTGGCGCCGGTTCGACGACCAGCGTGCGCGTCCATCCTCTCGCCACACCTTCGGCGAGGAAGGTGTCCGCCCGCTCGGGGTCGGCGTGCTCGCGCACGACGACCGTCAGGGGGCCGCGGGCGGCGGCGAGCCCTTCGTCATCGAGGATGGCCGTCGTGGTGACGGTGGTCGTTCGGCCAGCTGGGGGCGCGGGTTCAAGACCCTCCGCCAGCATCGGCCCTCAATCTAGGAGGGTGCTGAAGTAGCAGGCAACCAGGAGGTCGAGTGACGAGCGAGTCGAGGCCGCTGGTGCCGATTGTTGTTGCCGTCCACTACTTCAGGACTCTTCTAGCGGGGCCTCAGCGGAAGGCGACGTCGACGTCGCCACCGACATCGTCGATGCCGAGGGCGCGCACCTCGGTAAGCCCGGGGACGCGGTCCTTCAGGATGCGCTCGACGCCGGCCTTGAGGGTGATCGTCGACATGGAGCAATCGCCGCACGCGCCCAGCAGCTCGACGTCGAGGATGCCGGTCTCCTCGTCGTAGTTGATGAGTCGGATGTCGCCTCCGTCGGCCTGGAGAGCTGGACGGATGGCATCGACGGCGTCGAGGAGAGCTGACTCCATGAGACTTCCTTCGTTCGTGGCGGGCTGCACGTCGGGCGGGACCGGACGGCGAGCAGAACACGCCTTCTCGGGCCCAAGACTTGCAGAGACACCAACCCCGGGTCGAGCCCTCCGCATTCCATCAACGGGCGTGCGGTCTCGCGGTGTGTCGCCACTACCGTCGTGGGGGTGCCCGACCGCGACCCTGCCGTGCTGTTCGAGGCCGCCCGTGCTGGCGATCGCGCTGCGCTCGGGCAGTTGTTGACGGTTGTCGAGCGGGCAGGATCTGGGGCGCGGGTTGCCGCGAGCCTCGTGGCCGCCAGCGGTCTCGTCGGCCGAGCCCACGTGGTTGGCATCACGGGTGCGCCCGGCGCCGGTAAGTCGACGCTGACCGACGGCCTCGTTCGTCACCTGCGGGCGAGGGGCATCGCGGTCGCCGTCGTGGCCGTCGACCCGACCTCCCCGTATACCGGCGGTGCCGTGCTCGGCGACCGCGTGCGGATGCACGGTCACGCCGGCGACGACGGGGTGGTGGTGCGGTCGATGGCGAGCCGAGGCGACCGCGGCGGACTCGCCGATGCGGTGCCAGAGGTGCTGCGGGTGCTCGACACCGCCGGCTTCCCC
>JAYUDU010000051.1:0-6766 GCA_043739605.1 Acidimicrobiales bacterium
GTCATGCCGACGCGGTCGGTGCGCAGCACCACTTGACCGGGCCCGGGGGTCGGGGTGGGGATGTCGACCAGCTCGGTGTGCGAGAGGTCGGAGCGGTCGACGAGCAGGTCCCATGCCATGTTTGGTGGTCTAGTCCGGTCTCAGAGCCGGGCGGGGCGCGTCGTAGTGTGGTGAGGGTCATGACCTACGCAGTGGATTTCGTGAACGTCTCCACCATCGGCCTTGAGTCGTCGCCAGTCGCCGACGCGCTGGCCGGCCTCCGGGCCAACGAGGCGCGCTACTTCAAGAACAAGTACGACCACGTCTTCACGGTCGAACCTGCGGCGAAGGCCAAGAAGATCGTCGCCTACGTCGCGCGGATCCTCAAGGAGGAGCGCAACATCGTCATCGCGTCTCCTGCGCTGGAGGCGACGTCGCTTGAGGTCGAGAGCATCAACTGGACGTACGTGTTCTACGAGAGCGGCTTGGCCGTCAACGTCCTCCTCGACGAGCCGAAGAAGCGTGCGGTCGGCTTCAAGCTGTCCGACGGCATGGAGATCCCCGAAGAGCTCAGCGCCTTCAAGTTCGCGCGACAGAAGTCGAAGCTGGCCGGCACCATCCGCGGCTCGTACTTCCTGATCAAGGGCACCTACTGATCCCTCGGAGCGCGTCCTCGCCTACGTCCCAGCGAGGAGGCGATCGAGGTCGATCAACTCGACGTCGCCGCGGCGGCGTGCGACTCGCTGGAGGCCGGTGGTGAAGCCGGCTCGCGAGAAGAGGAGCCGCCGACAGGCGTGGGACTCCACCTGCGGACGCTGCGCCGCGAGCGCGTCGACCGTCGCATCGAGGCGGGAGAGGACGGGCTCGCCGACGCGTTGGTCGGTGGCCTTGCACTCTCCGACTGCAGTCACGCGAACCCGACCGTGACCCGACCGTTCTGCAACGACGACGTCTGCCTGCACCCCGCCCGCAGCGCGCAGCTGCGCGCTGCCGACGACGTCTGGGTTCCCGCCGAGGGTGGCCTCTGAGGCGTACGCCAGCACCCAGTGCTTTGCCAACGACTCGAGGTGCGGGCCATGGATCTTGGAGGCAACGATCGCTGCCGTTCCCTCCCACAGCGAACGACGGTCACGGAACGCAAGCCTGGCTTCGTGCGGCTCGATGACGAGGCGGTGGAAGCGCACGATCGGCTCGGCGATGTGGAAGGTGGTGGACCGCTCCGACAACACGTCGGACTCAGCGTCCATCCAGCCGCTCTCGCACAGCACCGCCAGCGGATGGGCGAGCGCTCCCGTGCTGCGTCCGATCTCGCTCCCGATCTCACCTCTCGATCGCGCGCCAGCGGCAACCGCGGCGACGATCGAACCATAGAGAGCCCGGTCGTTGAGGTTGGCATCCTCAGCCATGACCAGACGCCCTTCCCGCAGGAGCGGCGAGGTCGGCGCCAACAGGTGGTCCGCGACCCAGTCGTCGACCCCCGCGTCGTTCGCGGGTATGGCTCCGCCGATGTAGGCGCGATGCGCCGGCGTTCCGCCGAGGTACGCGTGGAGCCGAAACGCAACGTCAGGGTGCTTGGCGACCTGCCAGAACCGTGCCGTGTCGCGGAAGTCGAACGGTCGAACGATCAGCTCGAGCGAGGTGCGTCCCCGGAGGGGCGCTCCAACATCGATCATGCGTCGCATCGAGCCCATGTCCGAGCCGCACAGGATGAGCCGTGCGCCGGCGCCGCCGCCGACTGGTCGCGTTGGGTGCAAGAGGCGCTGCAGCACGCTGGGGAAGCTCGGCTCTGCGTCGATCAGCCACCCGACCTCGTCGAGAACGATCGGCATCGGCGACGCAGCAGTGCCGCTCTCGAGCGCTGCGGTGAGGGCGGCCTCCCACGTGGTGAATCGCGTGTCAGCGTGCCCGGTGAACGCAGACCAGGCATGGGAGAAGTCGGCAAGCAGCTGGTGCGCCGATTGCTGCAGCGCGCACCACGAGAACCCGCCTCTCTCGCTGCACAGTCGGTCGACGAGCGTCGTCTTGCCCTGACGCCGCCGCCCGTAGACGACCCCGAGGCGGGGCCCCGGTCCCGCCTGGTCGACGAACGCGCGGAGCGCGGCGAGCTCGGAGGAGCGGCCGTGGAAAGTGGGTGGATCCTCCATAGGTCGACTTATCATAACTCCATCTATGGTGATTCGCTCGCACGGCGAAAGAACGACGCGCCGCTATCATTGCTAGCGGAGGTGCTCAAGACATGGCGGACATCAGCATCAGGAACCTTGACGACGAGGTTCGAGAGCAGCTGCGGGTGCGTGCCGCGCAGCACGGCAGGTCCATGGAAGCTGAGATCAGGTCGATCCTTGAGGACGCCGTCCGATCGGAGCGAGGACAGAGCTTCGTTGGCCAGCTGCTCGCGGCCGCCCGGGCCGCTGGCGGCGTGGAGCTCGAGATCCCCTGCCGAGTCGACCTTCCCCGACCGGTCGACCTGTCGTGATCGTGCTGGACACCAACGTGGTGTCCGAGCTGATGCGACCCCTTCCGGCGGCGAGTGTCGTGGCGTGGTTCGAGGAACAGGACGTGCGCGAGCTTCGCGTCACAGCGGTCACGCTTGCCGAGCTGCTCTACGGCATTGGCAGGCTGCCGGCCGGAGCTCGTCGGCGTGCGCTTGGGGCGGCCGCAGACGATCTGATGTTGAGCTTCCCGCAGGAGATCCTCCCGTTCGGACACGAGGCAGCGCGCTGCTATGGCCCGGTCGTCGCGATGCGTGAACGGGCAGGCGCGCCGATCGCCGTGCTGGACGCCCAGATCGCGGCGATCTGCCAGGTGCATGGCGCATCGCTCGCCACACGGAACGTAAAGGACTTCGTCGGCACAAGCGTCGACCTCGTCGATCCCTGGTCGCATCCGCTCTGACTTTGCTGACGCCCAACCACCTGCGGGCTCAGTGTGCTTGCGCAAAATCAAGACGCAACGAGCGGTGAGTCGGGCGCCACGAACGCTGGGTCGCTGCCGGCGTGTGCGGAAGTGGACCGTCTTGCCGCTCACCTCGAACAAGACGGTGCGTTTCCGCACGCCCATCGCCACTTGCGTGCGCCAGGCGGCCGTCCCGAATTTCGAGCGTCCAAGACGGCCGGTTGGCACACTCGCTCCCGCGCTGGCCGCGCTCGACGCATCTTCATTCTTCTCAGGAACCGGCTGTGATGTCGACTTGGATCGCGTCGAGGAGGCAGGTGACGGCATCGTGGCGGGCCTGCAGGCTCGGGGCTGCCCACACCGCGACCGCGAGGTCTGCGAGCGCGCCTGCGCCGAGCCGGCGGAGCCGGAGCGTCAGCCGCTTCTCGTGAGGCCAGTACAGGCCGCGAGACGCGAACCAGGCGATGAATCCGGTGCGCACCGCGTCGAGGCAGAGCTGATGGAACAGGACTCCGTCACCCCTGGCGCTCGCGAGTCCGAGCTCGGGTGTTCCATGCGTCGCGTCGATTGCTGAGCCGTCGGGCGGTTCGAGTCGCGAGAGCGTCAGGCGGCCGGGCCATTCGGCGCCGCAGTGCGGCGGCCTCACCGGCCGGATCCTGCAGGACGACGCCATTGATGAGATCGTGCAGGGCGATGACCGGCATCGGGTATCCGTCGGTGCCGCCGCCCGCTGAGACCTGGCCGATCCAGTCGTCGACCTCATCGCGGGTGAAGTGCTTGACGTCGACCCCCTGGCCATCGACCCAGAACCGGTCCACGACGAAGCCCGGCTCGCCGAACTGTTCGGGTGCCGGCATCGAGTCCGCGCGTGCGGGGATCACGCGATTGCGAGGCATCCGCTGCCAGACCGCCACCACGTCGATGTCGGCCGCTGCTGCGGCGAAGACGAGCAGCGCCGCGAGCACCACAGCGCGCGCTCGCCGGGACCGCACAACCATCCGAACATCCATCCTCGACATCATGGCCGTGCGGACCGGCAGACTCCCGGACATGAAGCTCTCGACGATGCTGCCGTACACCGGCGACCCGAAGCGGGCTGCGGCCCGCGCCCGCGACCTCGAGTCGGCGGGCATCGACATGCTGTGGGTGGCCGAGCTGTACAGCTTCGACGCCGTCAGCATCCTCGGGTATCTCGCTGCTCACACCGAGCGGGCCGAGCTGGCCAGTGGGATCCTGCCGATCTACAGCCGCACGCCGACGCTGACCGCGATGACCGCCGCCGGGCTCGACTCGGTGTCGGGTGGGCGCTTCGTGCTGGGTCTGGGCACCAGCGGGCCGCAGGTCATCGAGGGCTGGCACGGCGTGCCGTTCGACAAGCCGATCACCCGCACCCGCGAGCTGATCGACATCTGCCGCGCAGTCTGGCGTCGTGAGCGCGTCGAGTACCACGGCGAGGCGTACGAGCTGCCGCTGGACCCGGCGAAGGGCACCGGGCTCGGCAAGCCGTTGAAGCTGATCAACCACCCGGTGCGGGCCGACATCCCGATCTACATCGCCTCGCTCGGCCCGAAGAACGTGCAGTTCACCGCCGAGCTGGCCGACGGCTGGCTGCCCGCGTTCTTCCACCCCGACCGGGCCCGCGAGGTGTTCGGCCCCGACCTGGACGCCGGCGCCGCGAAGCGCGACGCTGGTCGTGGCCCGCTTGAGATCGTCGCCGGCGGCACGCTCGCGATCTGCGACGAGGACACTGCGGTGAAGCTGCGCAACCGCGGCCGTGGCGGGACCGCGCTGTACGTCGGCGGCATGGGCGCGAAGGGCCGGAACTTCTACAACAACGTGTTCCGGCGCTACGGCTACGAGCAGGAGGCTGAGCAGATCCAAGAGCTGTACCTGAGCGGCCGCAAGGCCGAGGCCGAAGCGCTCGTTCCGGCGGACTACCTCGCAGCGACCGCGCTGGTCGGTGACGAGGGCTTCGTCCGCGACCGCATCGAGGCGTACAAGGCAGCGGGCGTCACTCGCCTCAGCGTGTCCCCGGTCGGCGACGACGCGCTGCAGCTCATCGAGAAGGTCCGGGCCTGGGCGGAGTAGACCTCCGCCATGGGACGCATCAAGGCAGAGCTCGGCCTTACCAGTGACGAGCTGGACGAGATGATGGCGGCGCAGTGGAACATGCGTGTTGCCACCGTCGGACCCGGCGAGCGCATCAACCTCACCCCGCTGTGGTTCGGCTGGGGTGGCGGGCGCATCTACTTCTAGCGCAATGCGCCGGCGCCCGAGGCGAGGTCAGCTCGGTGGGCCGTGCCAGCGCACCAGGACGAGCGTGGCGTCATCGGCGAGGTGCTCCTGGTGCTCAAGCACCGCACCCACGATGCGGCGGATGATCTCTTCGGGCTCGACGTGGTCGGAGGCGTGCTGGCCCGCCAGATCGGCCAGCCGGTCGAGGCCGAAGTGCTCCTCGCCCGTTCGGTGCGCCTCGGTCACCCCATCGGTGTACAACAGCAGCGCGTCGCCCGGCTCAAGAGCAACGGATGCGACGTGGACCCCCCGCCGCAGCCCATCAATGGCTCCGAGCCCCCACGGCACCGTCGGGGGGCACTGCAGCTCCGCCACCACTCGGCCGCCTCGGATGAGCAAGGGCAGGGGGTGCCCGGCGTTCGTCCACGTCGCGGTTCCCGTGTCGAGATCGATCTGCAACAGCTGGCCGGTCGCGAAGGCGTGCGAGGTGAGCTGGGCGGCAAGGGTCTCGTCGAGGTCGCGGTGGGTGTGCTCAAGCGAGCGGCCCTCCCGGCGGTCGCGTCGATAGACCCCAATCGCCAGGGCCGCGATGAGCGCCGAAGCGACGCCGTGGCCCACGGCGTCCATGATCGCCAGGCTGAGCTGCGCGCCGTTCACCGCGTAGTCGAAGCAGTCGCCGCCGACCTCGTACGCCGGCTCGACGAGGGCCGCGACGGTGAGGCGGGACGTCTTCAGCACGAGCGGTGGGAGCAGGTCCCACTGCATGCTCGCAGCCAGGGACAGCGCACGGCGGCGGCGGTGGAGGTTGTAGAGGTCGGTCACCCTGGCCTGGGTGGCGATGAGGTGGCCGGTCAGCAGCCCGAGGTCGCGGCATGCGGCCAGGACCTCGTCCGTCGCCTCGGGCAGGTCCATGGCCAGCACGCCGGTGCGGTCGGAGCCTTCGACGATGGGCACCCACACGCGAGCACCTCCCTGGCGCTCGGCGACGGTCACGTGCTGGTCGACAAACGCCCGACCAGCCATCGTCGCCGCCACCTCCTCGCTTACCGGGAGATCGGCGTGCGCCTGGCCGTCCGGGATTGGCTCCAGGGTCGTCTGCGCGAAGTCGACCAGGTAGACGACGACGTCGGTCGCCCCGAACTGTGCAGCCGCCCTGGCGACCACCGCGGGGATGGCCGCGGGGTCAGCGAGGTGTGCCTCCCGAAGCGCGGCACCGAGGTCGAGGCGCGTCACGTCGGACAAGGCTAGAACGATGACTGCTCCGTCATGGCAGCAACGGTCCCCGCCTCGCCGCGCCGCAGGCCGTCGACCTTTGACGTCAGGGCGTGGTTGGCGGTGCGGTCACGGGTGGGGCCGACCCGATCGCGCTGTACCCAAGGTGCACCGTGGTGTGCTGCGGGTCGTCCGACGCGTAGTCCAAGCGCGTGATCGCGCCGGCCGCGATCGTCACGGTTCCGGTCACGCGCGTCGACTTCGCCCCCGCCAACGTGCGCGCGGCGTCGCCGTTGATCTCGAACGTGGTGTCTGCTCCCGAGACGACGAGGTTCTCTGCGTGCAGGAGCGCATCGAACGGCGCTCTCGGGTCGCCTGCGCTCGCGGTGCTCGGCTGGGCGCCGGCTACCCAGGTGCCCGTGGCTGTCTTGCGATAGGCGGTGGA
>JAYUDU010000052.1:0-6766 GCA_043739605.1 Acidimicrobiales bacterium
TTCCGAACGCGGACTTCCGCGGCTCGGTAGTCGGCGTCTTGCACTCGGCGGGCTCAGGACGTCGATCAGCGAGCCGCGGTGCGTGCCACCCGCCTCGCCGCTCCTCGCGTCTGGTCTGGCCGAGGAAGCGCGGAGGGCGCCTGCGAAGCCGCAGCGCGCGAGGGCGTCAGCCGAGGCCGGCGATGGGGTCGGCGCGGCCGATGCCGGTGCGGCCTCCGTCGACGACGAGCACCTCGCCGGTGGTGTAGCCGCCCGCCCGTGAGGCGAGGAAGAGCGCGGCGCCGGCGATCTCCTCCGGACGGCCTGCTCGACCCATGGGGATGGTCGAGAGGATCGGCTCGCGCAGGCCGGGGAGGTCGAGGAACGACGACATCTGCGTTGGGAACAGGCCCGGTGCGATGACGTTCACGAGGATGTGTTCCTTCACCAGCATCGCCGCGTGCTGGCGCGCGAGCAGGTGCACCGCGGCCTTCGACGCCCCGTAGGCCACGTCAGGAAGACCCGACGGCGCGAAGCCAGATGTCGAGCCGACCACGATCACCCGCGACGGGTCGTCTTGCGACGCCCCGGCACGCAGCAGTGGCAGCAGGGACGTCGTCAGGTAGTGGACGGCGGTCACATTGGTCGCCATGACGAGGTCCCACTGGTCCTCGGGAAGATGCTCGAACGACCCGACGTAGGTGGCACCGGCATTGTTGACGAGCACGTGCAGCGCGTCGGTGCGCTCGGCGACCGCGGCGGCGAGCGCACGACACCCGTCGGTCGTGGCGAGGTCGGACACGATCCCCTCGCACGCCCCGACTTCGGACAACCGCCCGACCGTCTCATCGATCTGCGCGGGGTCGCGGGCGGAGATGAACACGCGCGCGCCGGCCGACACAAGGCCCTCGGCGATCATCGCCCCGATGCCGCGCGAGCCGCCCGTGACCAACGCCGTGCGGCCCTCCAGCGAGAACAGCGCCGCAGGCGAGAACGACGAGATGGCCGGCACGCCACCGAGCGTAGGATCGGGACCGGTGCCGGGCCCACCCAAGCGCACGAGGCATCAGGCGGCCAATGCGGGCCGAACGATGCGTCGCCAAGTCTGAAAGGCTCAGCGCATGTCGGTCCCCGTGGAGCTCAAGGCCGTTGCGGACGAGGTCGCCATCCGGGGCCCGTTCGCGCATCTCATCACCGTCGCGCACGACGGCCGGCCGCACGTCGTGTCGGTTCGCGTTCGGGCAGATGGGGATGGCACCCTTCATGCAGACCCGGGCGCCGGCACCCGCACGAACCTGTCCGCCGGGCGCCCGGCGACGCTCATCTGGGCGGCGGAGCCGGGCGAGGACTACTCGTTCCTCGTCGACATCGACGACGCGACCGTGGTCGAGGGTGCGCCCGTTGTGCTGGTGCCGCGGTCAGCCGTTCGTCACCGCAGCGCCGAGGCGCACCCTGACCTGGCGAACTGCGTGACCGTCCTGGCAAAACCCGACCGACGATGACGCCAGGCCATGTACGGCTGGGCGGCCACTTCATCAGGTGAACGTGGGGTGTCCTCATTGTGAGGACTCCCAAGCGCCTGCCGTTCATGTTGGCCAATGACACGCCCATGCATCGACAGACCCTCCCGGCCGTCGTAGGGTGCGGCATGGCAAACAACTCTCCCCAGGGCGGTCAAGCGAAGAAGGCGGGCAAATCGTTGAAGGAAAAGCGCGCCGCCAAGCACGAGAAGCAGGACGAGCAGGCGGCTGCCCGCAAGACCCGCGACGGCAAGTAGCGCCGCGCGCGGGCTGCCTTAGACCAGCCCGACGCCGATCGGGAGAGTGCGGGGGCCGCGCACCTGACCCTCAGACCACCGCACACCGGCCGGGTCGGCCAGATGAAACTCTGGGTATGCCTCCAGCCACACCTCCAACGCGACTCGCAGCTCCATCCGAGCCAGGTGCGAGCCGGCGCAGCGGTGCGGGCCGAGGCCGAACGCAGCGTGCCGGTTTGGCGTGCGGTCGAGGATCACCTCATCCGGTCGCTCGAACATGGCCGGGTCCCGGTTGGCTGAGGGGAACGAGAGCAGCACCCACTCCTCGGCCTTCATGGGACAGCCGTTCCATTCGATGTCATCCTTGACGAGGCGAGCCATGGTGACGGGCGCGTAGGCCCGCAGCAGCTCCTCCATCGCGGTGGGCAGGAGGGCGGGCTCTGCCACGATGCGGGCCAGGTCCGTTGGCGTCTTCGCGAGGTGCCAGATCGAGGCACCAATGGCACTCCAGGTGGTGTCGATGCCGGCGATGAGCAGCAATGCAATGGTGCGGGCCACCTGAAAGGGGTTGAGCTTCTCGCCATCGAGCTCCGACTCGAGCAGGAACGAGATGAGGTCGTCCCTGGGGTTGGCGATGTGGTCCTCCAAGTGGCCTTGGAGGTACTGGAACAGGCCCATCATCCCGGCCGCGCGCTGCTCCAGAGGCAATGAGACGCCCTCGATGACATGGTTGACGAAGCCGCGGAAGGTGTCAGCGTCCTCCTCCGGCAGCCCGAGCATGTTCGCGATGACACGGACCGGGATGTGCTGCGCATAGTCGGTGGCAGCGTCGAGCAGGGGCTTGCCGCGGTGTGCCTCCAGCAGCTCTCGGCAGTACGCACGCGTGCCGGCTTCAAGCTTGTCAGCGGCGCCGGGCGAGAACGCCGCGAGAAGCATCCGCCGCGCATCGTGGTGGTACGGCGGGTCTGACGAGATCGGCGGAGCGATGCCCTGGGGAGCGAGTGCCATGGGTGGACGAAACTTGCTCACGATGATGCTGCGCGAGCTGAAGTGCTCTGTGTCGTACGCAACCGCCGACACGTGCTCGTGGGTCGTCGGCACCCACACCCCGCCATAGCGCTCGGTGTGGGCGACCGGGCAGGCGGACGTCCTGATGTCATCCAGGATCGGGTACGGGTCGGCTGCCCAGACCTCGTCTGTGTGGTCGAAGTCGGTCGCGAAGTCTGCGACGGGTGCGTGCTCGCCCATCAGCCGAGGATCCTGGTCATGGGCCGCATCCTGTCACCAGCGACCCCCGACCCGGGACGTGCCGCCCGCTACGCCCCGCAGCAGTTGACGACGCTGGTGTTGCTGTGACCCTCGGTCGAGCCATCAGAACGGGTGGCCACGACCATGTATGTGTAGGTCTTGCCTGGCGTGATGTTGGTGTCGGTGGCCGAGGAGCCAGAAGCGGTCGAGGAGATGACCCTGCCCGGCTCGCCGTCGGCGGTCCGCAGCAGCTTGTAGCCCGTGACCGTCGTGTCGCTGGGGTGCGACCACGTGCAGTTGATGTGGTTGGGCTCGCGCACAGGGGTGCAGGTCAGCGACATGTTCTGGGGCGTCTGGGTCTCGTGGCGAGTCGTGGTCGTGGTCGGCTCTGCGTGCACGACCGTCGTCGTCGGGCCCGGTTCGTGGTGGGGGCTCGTGGTCGGCGTCGTGGTGCCCGGCTCGTGGTGGTCGGCGGTCGTCGTGGTCGTCGATGGCTCGGTCCGACGCGTCGTCGGTGTCTCGTGGTGGTCGCCGCCAGCGGTCGAGGTGGATGGCGTCGTGGTGCCCGGCTCGTAGTGGTCGCCCTCATGGTGGTCACCGGATGTGGTGGGCGTGGCGCTCGATTCGGGGGTGCTCGTCGGCGGAGCGTCGGTGGTCACCACTGTCTCGTGGTGCTCCGAGAACGGCGTCACCGCGGCGAAGGCGTGCTCGACGGGCTTGGGCAGCACGCCGACCTCGTGGGCGGTGCCGGTCGCGGCGAACGCCACGCCTGCTCCCAGCATCACCTTGGCGCCGATCGACAGACCGCTCACCAGCTTGGGGATGTTCATGATTCGCTTCCTCCACGTCGTTGGGCCCGGGGTGGGCTGCTTGTTGGCGAGGGAGCCGGTCACCATGGCCGCAGCGAGGTCAGCAGAGGGCAACGGCATCGGGCCGCGCGCTGCGCTGCGGAGCTCAGCCACAAATGCCGCGAGGGGGTCTCCTGCGTCGGGGCCAGCGACGGCGCCCATCTGCAGGAGCGCCTCGAAGCGCTCGTTCACTGATCCCGGTTCTGGCATCTCGGGGAGGTCATCGTCGAATGGGGTCACTGGGATACGGCCTCGTGGGGAAATGTTCGTTCGAGCGTCGCGAGGCCGCGGTGCTGGAGCGCCTTGACGGCACCGACCGACTTGGAGAGCACCCGGGCCACGTCCTCGAGGCTGAGGTCAGCGACGACGCGAAGGAGGATCACGTCCCGCTGATCGGCGGAGAGGCGCTCGCACATCTCGACGGCCCGCGCCGTTCCCGCTCGCTGGCCGGCGTCGTCCTCGACATCACCCCGCGCGGCCACCTCGTTGGAGCTCTCGAAGGTCGTCTGCTGGGGCCGGCGATGGGTGCGTCGGCGTTCGTCGGTCAGGCGGCGGTGGGCGATGACGAAGACCCAGGAGCGGAAGGCTGCCTCGTCGCCGGCGAACGCGCCGATCGCCTTGAGGATGCTGAGGAACACCTCGCTGGCGACGTCGTCGACGTCGCGGCACCCCTGCGCACGCAGATAGCCAGCGATGGCCGGCGCATAGGTGCGGAACAGCTGCGACCACGCCAGCGCGTCCGATGCCTGCGCGGCCGCGAGCACACGGTCGAAGGGACCACCGGTCGCGTCCCACCGCGTGTCGGCCACGCCCGCAAGATCGGCAGCAACGCGCGCAACCTTGACGCTCAATCTTGGCGGCGACCTTCCCGAACGCGCGGGTGCCCGATCTCGGTCGCGCTACGTCCGACGGTGTCCGGTGATCCGCGCGTACGCCTCGACGTAATGGTCTCTGACCCGGGCGGCGACGTCGTCGGGGATGCGCGGACCCGGCGCGGCGCCGTCCCACCCGAGCGCCGCCATCTCCTCAAGCAGGTAGCCCTTGCCGAGACGGCTCGGTCCGGCGCCTGGACGTCGATCTTCGGCGGACCAATAGCTGGCGGAGTCTGGGGTGATGCAGTCTCCGATGAGGTGGAGCTCGTCGTCGATCCACCCAAACCGAAGGGTTGCTTGGGCGATGACGACGTCGCGGGGTGCTGCCAATGCTTCTGCGCACTCATAGAGCGCGATGGCCGTCCGCTCGAGTCGTTCTGTCAGCTCTACGCCGACCTCGTCAGCCATCTCCGCAGTCGAGATCGGCCGCCGCGTGCCGTGCGTGCGCAGCGACGGCATGAAGCGAGGTTCGGGGAGCCTCCCGGACCGGAGCACGCCATGCACGGGCTTGCCACCCACCATGCCGGTGTTGAGGAACTCGTCGAACGCGATGCGGGTCATGTAGCCACGAACCGTGCACTCGATGGGGATGGCGTCGGCCTTGCGTACCAGCATCGAGCGTGGTTCGAGGCGCTGACGATCGTGCTTGAGCGGGGCAGGCCACTGCGTCGTCTCGATCCGGTGGTTCGGGCACAGGTGCTTGAGCTTGTCGAACCAGTGCACCGAGAGCTCGTTGGCGATGGTGCCCTTGTCGGGGATGCCGTCGTGGAGGATGACGCCGTTCACCCCGACACGGTCCGTAGCGATGACGAGGAGGTGATCGCCAAGGTCGAAGGTGTCGTGCACCTCACCCCGGCGAAGGCGGGCCAAGCCATGCCCGTCGATCTCAAGGAGGGCCTCGGTGCGGTGGTCCTTCTTCGCGTGCTGACCTGGCTGGAATGGATGCGTCAGGCTGAGGTTCACGTCCATCTCCGTTCTCGTGTCGATCGGGGGACACCCACTTCTACACCGTCACGGCACGCACCGAGTGAGTGCGAGGTATGACCTCGGTCGGCCACGGGCACAGCACGACCCAGGGTGCAGATTCGTCGATCCTCGGTGCTCCCCGCAACGGTCGCTCGACCTCTATCATCCGCAACCAAAGTTGAGGAGGTCGCAACCGTTCCGACGGTTCGCCCGGACCCTGCTGCACGACACCGACGCGAGACCCTTTGGAGCAGTGTGCCTGACGATCACCAAGTGTCGAACGTCCTGAGCGAGTTCGCCCGCACGATGCTGACGGAATTCCCGATCCAAGCGATCCTGGATCAGCTCGTCGTCCGCATCGTCGAGGTGCTGCCGATCACCGGTGCCGGGGTGACGCTGATCTCTCCTGAGCACGTGCCCCGTTACGTCGCGGCGTCGAGCGATGCGGCGTTGCGCTTCGAGCAGTTGCAGACCGAGCTTCGTGAAGGACCGTGCCTATCTGTGTACCGCAGCGGTGTCGCGCTCGCGGTGCCCGATCTTCGTTCGGAGAGCCGCTTTCCGAGCTTCGGTGGTCGAGCCCTCGCCGAGGGGCTCGTCGCAGTGTTCACGTTCCCGCTGCGCAGCGGCGAGGCTCGGCTGGGAGCGCTCGACCTCTATCGTGACTCGCCCGGCGAGCTGAGCCCAGCGATGATGGCCGTCGCACAGACACTCGCTGACGTCGCGGCCGCCTATCTGCTCAACGCGCAGGCTCGCGCCGACCTCCTGGAGTCGGCTGACCGTTCGCGAAATCTGGCGCTCCACGATGCCCTGACCGGGCTTCCGAACCGCATCTTGCTCCTCGAGCGCCTCGAGCAGGCCCTCGCCCGAGGTCGCCGATCAGCGCAGATGACAGTGGTCTTGTTCGTCGACCTCGACCGGTTCAAGGCCGTCAACGACCTTCACGGTCACCGCATCGGCGACGAGCTGCTGGTGGCCGTAGCTTCGCGCATGACCTCGGAGCTGAGGCCGGGCGATACCCTCGCTCGGCTGTCGGGTGACGAGTTCGTGATCGTTTGCGAAGACGTTGCCGCGCGGGCCGTTGCCGCCGACATCGGTGC
>JAYUDU010000053.1:0-6760 GCA_043739605.1 Acidimicrobiales bacterium
CCCACGAGCGGCGCGGTGAGCGGCTGGTCGCGGCGGGCAAGGTCCCACGGGCCGCCGTCCGGCGTGCGCCACCCGTCGTCGTCGGCGAGGCGATCCGCCAGCGGCGTCACCGACGACCACGAACGCGCGTGGGTGGCAGCGGCGACCTCGATGAGTGCCGCCATCGTCCATCGATCGTCAGAGCCTGCGACGCGTTCGTCGCCGAGGCCTTCGAGCACGGGCTGGGTGCCGCGCCGCCCCGTCAGCTCCCTGCGTTCCTCTGCGGGGCTTGGAAGGGCGCCGCCGATCTGTCGCGCGGGGGAGACGCAACCCCCGTCGCGGAGCACGTCGCCGAGGCGAGCTGCGATGGCGGCGGCCTGATCCTCGAAGCCCAGCTCGACGAGGATCGGGACGGCGGTGGCCGCGTCGTGCAGCCATGCGTGACGGCCATCGACGGTTCGGTCCACGCTGACCTTGGCCGGGAGGGACGTGGTGACCGACCGAGCGAGCCAGCCGTCGATGTTGAGTCCCCACAGGACGAGGGCGCTGCGACGGACCGCGGCTGCGTACGTGCCGCTCGTCTGGGCTCGGGAGTCGAGCGAGGTGGCGACGGCTTCGGTGCGGGTCGCAAGGTCACGCACGTCGCCGGGTGACAGGTCGCCGCCGACGACGCCCGCTCGACCGACGACGAGCCAGGCGCGCTCGCCTGCGTTCAGCGTGCGGACGGCGTGGACTCCGCCGCGGTCGGAGCCCGGTGTGACTGGGGCCGGGGCAAACACAAAGCCTGGGGCGCGCAGCGTCAAGCCGTCGAAGCTGACACCGCCGTCGAAACAGGAAACCCGCGCTGCTGTACGCCACCCCCGACCCGGAGCGAGGCTGATCTCGACGTCAACGGTGCCTCCACGGCAGTCGACAACCCGCAACAGGGTGCCAGGGCCGGCCGCGGCGGTTGGTCGCACGAGCAGGTCTGTCACCTCGATGACGCCCGTCGGTGTTTCGAAGCGAGTGACGACGGATGTCGCGGACGGGCCGACCCACCGCTGGTGACCTCGCATCGGCGCCCGGCCGGCGACGCTGACCGGACCGACGCGGAGCGCGCCGCCGAGAGGATCGAGGAGCCGCCACGCCACGGGCGGAGCGTCGATGCGATCGGGCGCCCACCAGTCGATCGTGCCATCGTCAGCGACGAGTGCCGCCCCGCGACCGTCAAGCAGGACGGCGTGGTGTTCGATGCCGATGCGGTCGCCGCCACCGATCACGTCAGGGCCTGCCAGCCGGGGTCGAGCGGATGCGCCGAGCGGCGTCGATCAGGCGACCTTCGTGACCGTGATGGTGAGGGTCTTGCCGTTGGGTGCCAGGTAGCTGACCGAGTCGCCGACGCCTGCCTTTGAGTCGAGGAGGGCGTGGCCCAACGCAGAGTCCGTGGTCAGCACGTCAGGGCCGCCGGCCACCTTTTCTTCGATGTTGCCGACGAGGAACGTCTCCTCGCGTCCGCCACCCCAGTCGATGGTGACCTTCGACAGCACCCCAATGGACCCATCGTTCCGTGGCTCGACGATGACTGCGCCCTCAAGGACTCCCTTCACATCGTTGAGGCGCGCCTCCTTTTGGCCCTGCTCATCCTTGGCAGCGTGGTAGTCGCCGTTCTCCGAGAGGTCGCCAAGGGCGCGGGCCTCCTCGATGCGCTTGGCGATCTCAACCTTGAACGGACCACTCAGCTCCGCCATCTCTGCGGAGAGACGCGCATGGGTGGCAGACGACAGCTCGAACGACATGGACCGCGAGACTACGGTGCTTCGGCCGTGACCGAGACCGCCGTTCCCGTTCCGCCCTGTTCGCCCGAAGAGGTCACCGCAGCCGTCGCGTTCGTCGAGGCCGGGGCGACCCTCGCGCTGTCAGGGTTTCGTGGCGATGCACTCGATACCGAGTGGAAGGGCGATGGCACGCCGGTCACCCACTTCGACAAGGCAGTCGAACGTCAGCTGCGAGAAGCGATCCTCGGCCTCTACCCCGACGACGGCATCCTCGGCGAAGAGGAAGACGACCTCGACGGATCGAGCGGCAGGCTGTGGGTCATCGACCCGATCGACGGCACCGACCCGTACAGCCGCGGCATCGTCACCTGGGGCACGCTCGTCGCCTGCAACGACGAGCACGGTCCGCTCCTTTCGATCGTCTGCTGCCCGTGGGCCAACGAGACGGTCGTGGCCGGCCGCGGACTCGGCACCACGCTCAACGGCGTTCGGGCCACGGTCAGTGACCGCACCGAGCTGAACGGTGCGGTCGTCGCCACCAGCGGCATCGAATGGTGGCCAGCCGGTGCGCTGGACGCGGTCCACGCGGCCGGCGTCAAGGTCAAGACGTGGGGCAACGCGTACGCGCTCGCAATCGCCGCCACCGGACGCGTCGACGC
Source organism: Acidimicrobiales bacterium (assembly GCA_043739605.1). Classification (GTDB taxonomy): domain Bacteria; phylum Actinomycetota; class Acidimicrobiia; order Acidimicrobiales; family JAUJNH01; genus JAYUDU01. The sequence continues at coordinate 2,393 of JAYUDU010000053.1, forward strand.
CTTCTTCGATGCGCAGGTGAAGCCGTGGGACCTGGGCCCCGCGCCCCTCATCGCCACGGAGGCAGGCGGGGTGTTCGGCGACCTCGACGGCAACCCGCACATCTATGGTGGGTCTGGGATTATCGCATCGCCCGCCCTCTTCGAGCCCCTGCGCGCCCTGCTCCAGGGCTCCGGAGGATCTGCGGCCTTTCACCGCTGAGCGTGCCCCGCCTCCCCGGCGAGGATCGGCGCTGTGCAGATGTGGTCGAGACGGTCAAGCTGGTCCTCGCCAACCGCCGCGGCGGGGCTCTTGACCTCCCCGACGGCGAGGACCCGGCGTCGACCGTTCGGAGCGTCCTCGCAGGCGACGAGATCGACCTGGTTGGCGAGATCGATCGATGGAAGAAGAGAGAGTTGCATCTCTCTATCTGTGCTTCCCGCGATGGCCGCCCGGCGGTAGGGTGGGTTCCAAGCAGTGGGAATCATGTCCCACCAGATGAGATGGAGCGCTCAGTGGCACACAAGATCGCAGTCGTCGGTGGCGATGGCATCGGGCCGGACGTCGTGGCCGAGGGCCTGCGTGTCGTCGCCGCCGTCGGCGTGCAGCTGGACACCACCGAGTACGACCTCGGCGGCCGCTACTACGCCCGTACCGGCGACGTGTTCCCCGACGAGGTCATGGAGGAGCTGCGGGGCTTCGACGCCATCTATCTCGGTGCGGTGGGCACGCCTGAGGTGCCGCCCGGCGTCATCGAGCGGGGCCTCCTCCTGAAGATGCGCTTCGGCCTGGACCAGTACGTGAACCTGCGGCCGTTCGAGAACCCCGTCACGGGTCTCGACTGCGTGTTCATCCGGGAGAACACCGAGGGCACGTACGCCGGCGAGGGTGGCTTCCTGCGCAAGGGCACACCGTTCGAGATCGCCACCCAGGGCTCGGTCAACACTCGCATGGGCGTGGAGCGGGCCATCCGCTTCGCCTTCGAGCTGGCCCGCACCCGCCCTCGTAAGCACTTGACGTTGGTGCACAAGACCAACGTGCTGACGTTCGCGGGCGACCTGTGGCAGCGAACGTTCACCGAGGTCGCGGTCGAGTACCCAGACATCACCACCGGCTACGACCATGTCGACGCCGCGTGCATCCACCTCGTCGAGCGCCCCACTCGCTACGACGTCGTCGTCACCGACAACCTCTTCGGCGACATCCTCACCGACCTCGCCGGCGCGGTCTCGGGCGGCATCGGCCTCGCCGCCAGCGCCAACCTCAACCCCGCGCGCACGTCGCCGTCGATGTTCGAGCCGGTCCACGGATCAGCTCCGGACATCGTCGGCCAGGGCATCGCCTCGCCCCTCGCCGCCATCAAGAGTGCGGCCATGATGCTCGACTTCCTCGGCGACACCGAGCCCGCAGCCCGCATCCTCGCGGCCGTCACCCGCGTCGCCGCTGCGACGTCCGTTGAGGGGGCCGGGATCACCGGCACGACAGCCCTCGCCGACGCCGTCATCGCCGACCTGTAGGCGGCTGACGGCAGGGCGACGTGAAGCACGCAGACCGTCACGGCCACGTCGTCGAACATCGCCGGGTCACCTACGACGTAGCGGATTTCCTCGCCCGCGTCAGACGCGTCGAGCACCCGAGCGCTGAGTACCTGACGTCGCTCCAGCTGGGTGGGTCGATCAAGCACCGCTCGGACCCGGTCCTTCCGCACCGACTCTCGCCCTGATGCCGTGGAGCGACGGTGCGGGCTCGAAGGTTGCGTCAGAGAGCCCGTGCGGCCAAGACGCGATCCTCGCGCCCACATCGATGCCGAGCGCGGAGGCTCGCGGACCCAATGCCCCGTCGCACTGGGATCTGCTTGTAGGACGGTGCATCTGGCTTCACCAATCCGGGCCTGCATCAGCCAGCGGGTGACTGCGCCTGACTTCGCCGACGCAATCGGCCGGCGCGGATCGTCTGCGACGCCTCTCGAATAGTCTTGGTGCGGTGATCGGCGCGGCAGCGGTGGCCGTCGTTGGCGAGGCTGCTTGGGCCGCCCAGGGCGTGGGCGGTGTTGTGGTCGTGTTCGAGGTTGAAGCGGCTGCCGCAGTCGACGCAGACGGGTTGGTCCTCTTCGACGGCGATGCGCACCTCGAGCGGGAAGTCTCGGCTGTCGCTGCTGACGTGTTGGACATCGACTGCCAGCTGATGGGCGCGCGCGGCGAGCTTGGGTCCGAGCAGTCGTTCGAGGGCGGCGAGCGAGACGAGCCCGATCCCGCCGAGGGAAGTGTTTGGCGCGCCGGGTATGGGAGCGAGGTCACGAAGGTGGACGCGGAGGATCCCGCGGATGCGGACTGGAGGTGCTTGGCCGCTTGCGAGCAGATGGACTGGGGTGCCCCGGGGCCGTCTTCGACCGAGGTGGGTCACCGACCGGACGCGGTGGTCGTCGTGGACGACGAGGAACAGGCTGCTGTGGCCGAGGAGGTGCTGTGCGCTCGGGACGCTGATTGGGCCGGCGCCATCGATCTCGCAGCGCTCGCCGGGCGCAGTGAGGCCGCGGAGGAGGGCGTTGGCATCGACGCGCGCTTTGATCTTCGGCTGCGGTCGCGGCGCCATGGTCGCTGCGGTCGGCGCGGCCTGGCCTGCGGGGATGACCGCCGGAGCGGCAGCCGGACTGGACCCTGAGGTGGGCGTAACGGTGCTGGGTGCCGACGTGGGCGCCGCGGCGCTGGCCGCTGCGGCCGACTGGAGGGGCGGCTCGAGTGGCGGTGGGGCGATGCCGAGCAACTGGCAGATGGCGTCCGCGAGGTAGGCGGCGTAGGGCAGCCGGCCGTCGCCGACCCTCTGCGCGGCGCGGGCGATGCGGTCGGCCTCGGCACGGATGGTGGCATTGACGAGGGCGGCATGTTCGGGCGGAAGCCGGTACGTGCCGCCGAGGGATCCATCGTCGAAGGACTGCTCTCGCCAGCCTCGGTTGAGCCATTGCGACCGAAGGCGAGCCTCGGCGTCGGCGGCTGCGGCCCGTTGGCGGCGGGCCTCTTCTCGGACGCGGGTGAGGTTGCCTTCCTCGGTGAGTCGGAGGAGGTCGGCTTCGATGTCTGCCGCCGATCGTCCCTGCGGCTCGTGAGGCGTGTCGCTGCACTCGGTGGCGCTCGGTTCGTCGAACAGGTCGACCGGCGCCTCGTCAGGCCGTTCTGCGGCGCGACGACTGGCTTCGGCGGCTCGTTCGGCGTCGCGGCGGTGGCGGTCGGCTGCGGCGTCGCGGGCGGTGAGGGTGGCGGCGGCGGCGAGGGCGCTGGTGGCGCCGCTGCGGAGGTGGGCGAGGGTGGCGCCCGGGTTGGCGGCGAGCCGCCGGGAGGCGTCAACGATGCTCGAGGAATCGCCGTAGCCGAGGCCGGTACGGCGGGACACCCAGTCGGCGACGCTTCGACTGCCGGTGGCCCGCCACCGGCTGGACTCTGCTGCCCGATCGACGACGATGGTCAGTGCAGCAGTGGCCGTGTGAACCGCCTGTGCCAGCTGCTCGGCAAGGTGTGCGGCCTGATCGGGGATCAGCTCGAACGGCTCCGCATCGGCTGCCACCGCCCGCAGGACGCGCAGTGCGTCGTCGAGCGCTGCAGCAGACGGGAACATGTGTTCGATTGTAGGTCAGATCTGCGGTCGATGCAAGAGCGTTTCTAGTATTGTTTGGCTTCCTCATTGTTCTCACGAGGAGTGGTCGCATTGTCGCCGTGATGCACAAACGCGCGACGAGGGACGCCGGTCGGAGAGAACCACCATCAGATGGGTGTTCTGTCGCCGAATCACTCTCTTGGTGACGCCGACGGGCACCAACCTGCTCGGTCTCGTCAAGCACAGCGCGAGGACGCATCTCCTGTACTTCGGCGAAGTGTTCGGCCGGCTCCACGACGAGTCGTTGCCGTGGATCTCTGGTCCCACAGCGCCAGGTGCCGACATGTGGGCGACGGCCGAAGAATCCAGGGATGACCTCGTCGGACTTGCTCGGCGAGCGTGGGCGGTCGCGGACGCCACGATCAACGACCTCCCGCTCGATGCTGTCGGGCGGGTGCCGTGGTGGGCCGATGGTGTCACCACGTTGCACGGCGTCCTGGTGCACGTCACTGCGGAGACCCAACGTCATGCCGGCCATGCCGACATCGTTCGGGAGCTGATCGACGGGTCAGCCGGCCTGCTTGAGCAGCACGACAACCTCCGCATCGGCGACCCCGCAGCGTGGGCGAGATTCCATGACGGGGTCGAAGCCGCGGCCCGCCTCGCCGGCACCAACTAACCCTCGGCCTAGTCGAACCGGCCTCCATCCGGTCGGCGCGTCGGTCCTGGCGCTTCCCGGGCGTGACTTCAGTCGTCGCGAGGCACGAACAGGTCCGAGACGGTGACGGCGACGCCGGCCTCGG
>JAYUDU010000054.1:0-2568 GCA_043739605.1 Acidimicrobiales bacterium
CCGTACGTCCCGGGTCGGCCTCGGCACACTCGTCACCGGCGTCACCTACCGCAACCCGGCGCTGCTGGCGAAGATCGTCACCACGCTCGACGTCATCTCGAAGGGTCGGGCGTGGCTCGGCCTCGGCGCCGCGTGGTACGAGGAGGAGCACGTCGGCCTCGGCTTCGACTTCGGCACGATGTCGTCGCGGTTCGAACGCTTCGAGGAGGCGCTGGAGATCTGCACCGCGATGTTCAAGGGCGAGGCCCCGACGCACGCCGGCAAGCACTACGTCACCGAGGGTGCCATCAACCTGCCGGCGCCGGTGCGGCCCAGCGGCATCCCGATCCTCACCGGCGGCGGCGGCGAGCGCAAGACCCTCCGCCTGACCGCCAAGTACGCCAACGCCTGGAACGTTCCCGCGGCCCCCGACGAGATCGCTCACAAGCGTGAGGTGCTCGCCGGGCACTGCGCCGACATCGGCCGCGACCCATCGGAGATCACCGTGACCGTGCTGACGTCGTTGTTCCTCGCCGCCACGCCAGAAGAGCAGGCCATGATCGACGGGATGATGGCCGCCAACCCGCAGTTCGCCGCCGCGTCGATCAGCGGCTCGACGGACGAGATCGCCGACAAGCTCGGCCGTTACGTCGACGCAGGCGTGCAGACCGTCATCGCCAACGTGCCGTTCGCGTCGACGCCGGAGCACATCCAAGCAGCTGACGCGGCCCTCGCCGCCGCGCTGGCCTGAGCGCCGTGGGGTTCGGTCGCCGTGCCCCGGGCGTTCTTTGGTCAATGGGCGCGCTTTTCGTCGCCCAATGACCAAAGTTCGCCAGGGGGAGGACCGCCGCCGCCGGCCAACCGCTTTGCTCTGAGCGCCGGACGCGGCGAGCATGTGCCCATGGCCGCTCCTGCCGACTGGACCCCGTCGTCGTGGCGTGACCTCCCTGCGCTTCAACAGCCCAGCTGGCCGGACACCGCCGCGCTCGAGCAGGTGCAGAAACAGCTGTCGGGGTTGCCGCCGCTGGTGTTCGCCGGCGAAGCCCGCCAGCTGACCGAAGCGCTCGGCGAGGTGGCGGCTGGGCGCGCCTTCCTGCTCCAGGCGGGCGACTGCGCGGAGAGCTTCGCGGACTTCGGCGCCGACCTCATCCGGGAGAAGCTGCGCGTCATCCTGCAGATGGCGGTGGTGCTCACCTACGGCGCGGGCGTACCGACGGTGAAGGTCGGCCGCATCGCCGGCCAGTTCGCCAAGCCGCGCTCCGCAGACACCGAGCTCGTCGGGGACGTCATGCTCCCGAGCTTCCGCGGCCACATCATCAATGACGACCTCCCAACGCTCGACGCCCGCACCCCCGACCCGGCCCGGCTCATCGCCGCATACCACCAAGCTGCCTCGACGCTGAACCTGTTGCGAGCATTCACCAAAGGTGGGTTTGCCGACCTCACCAGGGTCAATGCGTGGAACCAGGCGTTCGTGTCCGACTCTCCCGAGGGCATTCGCTACGCGCAGATCGGCGACGAGATCGAGCGGGCCCTTCGCTTCATGCGGGCGTGCGGAATCGACCTAGAGAAGGAGGCGCACCTCCATCAGGTCGACTTCTTCACCAGCCATGAGGCGCTGCTGCTCGGCTATGAGGAGGCCCTCACTCGCCAGGATTCCATCACCGGCGGCTGGTACGACTGCTCCGCCCACATGCTGTGGATCGGCGAGCGCACCCGCCAGCTGGACCACGCCCACGTCCACTTCCTCGCGGGCGTGCGCAACCCCCTCGGGGTGAAGCTCGGTCCGACCGCAACCCCCAACGACGCGCTCGCGGTCTGCGAGGCCCTCAACCCTGACCGCGTCCCCGGTCGCCTCACCCTGGTCATCCGCCAGGGAGCGACGAAGGTCCGCGACGGCCTGCCGCCGCTGCTGCGGGCGGTCCGCGACGCCGGCCACCCGGTGGTGTGGGCGTGCGACCCCATGCACGGCAACACGTTCACCGCATCGGACGGCCGCAAGAGCCGCCGCTTCGACGATGTGCTGGATGAGGTCGTCGGATTCTTCGAGGCGTGCCGGGCCGAGAACGTGTGGCCCGGCGGCCTGCACTGCGAGCTGACCGGTGAGGATGTCACCGAGTGCGTCGGCGGGTCCGACGGCCTGTCGGAGGACCAGCTGCACATCCGCTACACGACGACGTGCGACCCCCGCCTCAACGCCCGCCAGAGCCTCGACCTCGCATTCCGCGTCGCAGAGTTGCTCCGCAGCTGAGCGATGCTCCGCGCACGCGCTGAGGCCAGAGCGCTCGCGGTCGCCGGCCTCGGGGCGTGTGTTGTCGCTTCGCCGGTCGACCATCACGAGCGGGCAGTCGTCATCGCCGAGGGACGCGATGGGCGGGTGGTCGTCAAGGCCGATGTCGACCTACGCCGGCTCACCGCTGAAGCCGCCGCGCTATCCGCCGCCGCGGCCGGCGGCGTGCGCGTGCCGGAGGTGGTGGCGGCAGAGCCAGGGCTGTTGGTCCTCGGATGGCTCGAGGGCCGGCCGCTGCACCCGGACGACGACGTTGGGACGTGGCACTCGGTCGGGGCGACGTTCCGCCAGCTGCACCG
>JAYUDU010000055.1:0-6735 GCA_043739605.1 Acidimicrobiales bacterium
GTCGTCCTCGGGACGCGCCGACCTGTTGAACTTCGACAGCTGCAAGGTGGCCTGAAGCAAGTCGCCGTTCCGCATGCCGTAGAGCGACGTCTGGTCGACGAACGCCTCCTTGACTGCGTCGACTCCGGCTACCGACTCGGTGGTGATGCGAAGGTCGAGGAGCTGGTCGGGCACGACACCGGCGGCGACGGGCTTCACCGACTTGGACTGCGAGTCTCTCGTGAGCTTGGCCACGTCGGTGCATCCTGCGCCGACGGCGGCAACGACGAGGAGCAACAGCCACGTGATCCAGGCGTGAGGGCGACCGGTCGCACCGCTCATCGAGCCACCACGATGATCTTGCCGACGACGAACGGGCGAGCATCGTCGACGATGTCGTAGCTGCCGACCTGGGGGATCGTGAACGTCCACGACTCGCCGGGAGCAATCTTGCCTGATGCAAACGCGCCGCCGGTGTGCCTGAGGCCGCGAGGTTCGGTGTCGACGTTCGTGTAGGCGAACTTCTGGCCGACGAACACACGGAACTGCTGGGGCTCGAACGCGGTCGCGCCCAGGCTCGCCATCGGCGTCGGTGCGGCCGTCGTGGCGACCGGGGCACGGGTGGTGGTCGACGCCTTGACCGTGGTGACGGTCGCGGCCGTCGTGACGACCGGCTTCGCAGTGGTGGTGGTGGCCTCAGCCGGCGTGCTGGTGGTGGTGGTCGGGCCGAAGTCGCCCCCAGCCGCACCCCGCTTGTTGGCGTCGATGGCGTCGCCGACCTTCTTGTCGGTGCTGCAGCCTGCGCCGGCGAGCACGACGCAAAGGCCGAAGCCAACGATGGTCCGGGTGGGCGAGGACATCACGAGATCACTCCTGAGCGGTTGACAGCGGCTTCGGTTGAGCCGAGATAGGCGGACACGACGCGTGGATCGTTGAGCACTTCATCCGGCGTGCCGCGCACGACGAGCCTGCCCTGTTCGAATGCAATGAGCTCGTCGGCGACGATGGAGATCAGGGGCATGTCGTGCTCGATGATGAGCAGCGCACAGCCAGTCTCGAAGCGGATGCGGTTGAACAGGGGGCCGAGGCCCTCGGTCTCTGCCTGGGCGATGCCAGAGCTCGGCTCGTCGAGCAGAAGGAGGCGGGGCTCTGCCGCGAGCACGCACGCGATATCGACGATCCGGCGAAGACCGGTCGACAGCTCCCGCACGAGCTTGTCCCGGTAGGAGCCGAGCTCAAGGATCTCGATGAGGCGGTCCGCCCGCGCCCGAAGGCGGCGCTCCGATCGCCTGGCCGGGCCGAGGCCGGTGGCCAGCAGCAGCGGGTTCTTGACCTCGATCTGCTGCTCGAGCGCGACCTGAAGGGTCTCGTACACGGTGAGCGCAGGGAACAGGCGAGCGTCCTGGAATCGGCGGACCAACTTGCGCTGGGCACGCAACTCTGGAGCCATCTTGGTGATGTCGACGCCCTCATAGGTCACGGTGCCCTCGTCGGGCAGCTGGTAGCCGGAGATCATCTCAAGGATGGTCGTCTTGCCAGAGCCGTTGGGGCCGATCATGCCGACGGCCTCTCCGTCCCGCACCGTGAACGACACGCCGTCGACTGCGGTGATGCCGCCGTAGCGCTTGACCAGTCCAGCGACCTCGAGGATCGGCCGCGCGTCGCCAAGCTGCAGGGCCCGCTGTTGCGCTTCGCTGCGTTTGGCACTGGCCGGAGCCGCGGTGAGCGCGCCGGTGCCTTTGACGTAGATCGCTCGCATGATGTCGGATCGGGCCAGCAGGTCTGCGGTCTTGCCGCTGAAGCGGATCTCGCCCTTCTCCATGAACACGCAGCGGGTGGCGATGGTGAGCGCAACGTTGACGGACTGCTCGACGACGACGATGGTGACGCCGCGACGGTTGATCTCCTTGACGATCTCCAGCAGCTCGCCGACGATGGCCGGTGAGAGGCCGAGCGACAGCTCATCGATCGCCAGGAGCGTCGGCTTACCCATGAACGCCTGCGCCAACGACAGCTGCTGCTGCTCGCCCCCGGAGAGCGAACCTGCCAGCGCGTCGAGCCGCTGCCGCAGGCGCGGGAAGATGGACAGCGCCTCATCGATGCGCTCCTGGGCATCGATGCCGTCCTCGGCCATCCACGTGCCGAGCATGAGGTTCTCGCGGACGCTGAGTCCAGGGAACACGCCCCGGCCACCCGGCATGTGGATGACGCCGCGACGGGCCACCTCGTGAGGCGGCATGTGGGTGATGTCGCGACCGTCGTAGAGGATCGTGCCGCCGTCGGCCTCCTGGGTGCCGGACATGGCCCGCAGCAGGGTGGACTTACCGGCCCCGTTGGTGCCGAGGAGGGCGATGATCTCGCCCTTGCGCACGTCGAAGTCGACGCCGAACAGCACCTGTACCTGGTCGTAGAACACGTCGACATCGCGGGCGATGAGGATGGTGTCGTCGCCGGCGTCTCGGGCCTCCTTGAACCGTGCGCCAGCCAGCGCGGTCGTCAGGCTCTGGCGGATGTCCCCCTCCACGAACTGCGAAGCGGTGAGTGCGATGACCGACCCCGCGATGATGAGCGGGATGGCGAACGCCATGGCCCCGCGCAGACCCTGCACGGCGACGAGGGAGCCCGCGATGGGGAGGAAGATGAGCTGACCGGGCAGGGCGACCAAGCCACTCAACACTTCGCCAGTGGAACGAACATGGCTGGGGAACAGGTTGACGGTGATGACCCGCGATGCCGGCGCGATCAACCCGTTGAGCAGCGACCGAACGCACGCCACCACGAGGATCAGCCAGATGCTCGGCGCATAGATGACGACGAACAGCGAAAGAGCGCTCGCGATGCCGAGGAGGCCCCGGATCTGCAGGATCTGGCTGGGCCTGCGCCGAAGGAGTCGGTCGACGAGCCCGCCGCCGTAGAGGCTCCCGGCCACGGCGAACACGCCGGCGAAGGACGCGAGGTAGCCGCGATGGGCGGCGTCCAGGCCAAACCGCTCTGCGATGTAGAACGGGTAGAAGATGTCGAACACGTAGCCACCACCAGATTCGACGGCGTCGGCGACGAAGTTCCGGCGCAGGGTCTTGATGGCCCAGATGGTGCGCCACCCCTCGCCGATGCTGACGGGCGGCTCCTCGATGCGGGCGTCGTCCTCAGACGCACCGAGCGCTTTGCGCTCGAAGTACCCGCGGATGGGGTTGGGCATGCGCAGCGCGTACAGCACACCGCCGACGACGAGCGGCACAGAGAAGATGAAGTATGGCGTGCGCCACGAGAACGCGGTGACGACGATGCCGCACACTGCAGGAACAGCGACCGTCGTCAGGCGAGGCAGGGAGCTGAAGAGGGCAAAGGCCTTGCCCCGGCTGTCGACTGGGTAGTAGTCGGCCAGCGTCGAGCCCAGCGGAACGCCCGCCACCTCGCCCGCGACCAACGACACACCAATGCTGGACGAGAACGTGGCCTTCCCCGGCGAAAGCGCTGTCGCGAACCCGCCGACCCCGGACAGGGCAAGCCCCATGCCGCCCATGCGCACGCGGTTCTTGCGGTCGGCGTAGTAGCCGACGCCGATGTTGAAGATGGCCGTGAGCGTGCCGAGCGTCGACAGCAGCGCGATGAGCTGTGGGAGCGAGATGTTGAGGTCCCGGCGGATCTCGACGCTCGCGGCATTGTAGACCCCACCCTGAAACGCCGCGAAGAACGTGAGCGTGGTGACGGCAAGCACCGGGCGTAGGCCGTACGGCGTGGCCCGCAGGTCCTTGTAGCCCCGCAGCGCATCGACGACCGAACCGACGCCGCCGCGACGGGCCTGAGTCTCTTCCAGGCCCTCTGCCTCCGGCGACAAGAAGGCCGCCTCGTGATGTTCGATGACGTCGCGGTCGGGTTCGAGCAGGGTCATCGGGGGGTCCTCCCGCCGGCACCGGCCAGCTCACCGGGTTTGGGTTCTGGAGCAGGGCCGATCTCACCGATGGACTTGGGGAGGTCGAGCGGCTTCTTCCGGCCGTTGGCGTACAGCTCGCTCTGGCGCTGGAAGGTGGTGCCGACCGGCAGCGCGGCGAGGCCGAGGTTGGTAGCCGGTTCTGCGAGCGGCACCAGCTTGTTGCGCAGCGCGTCGGGGTCGACGTCTGCGAACAGGCTCGGGACGATGAGCTGACGCCGCTGGGCGACGATGCGCAGCCCGGCGTCTCTGACCCGGTTGACGATGGCGATGAGGCCGCCGGGCTCGATGAGCAGCACGAGGATGAGTCCGCCTGGCCCAACCAGGGGCCGCACGAACGGCGAGGTGACGTACTGCTCCAGGAGGTTGCCGTAGGCGGCGCCCAGCAGCACGCCGGCGGGGCTGCCGATGCCGCCGAGCACGGCGAAGATGAAGGTGTTGACGCTGCGGGTGACGTCGAACTGGGTGGCCTGCACGCCACCTTGTTGGGCGGCGAGCAGCGCACCGGCCAGTCCGCTGAGCGCGCCGGCGATGCCGAAGCCGATCAGCTTGGTGCGCACGATGTTGATGCCGAAGCTCTGCATGTTGGCTTCGTTCTCGCGGGCGCCGATGAGCGCACGGCCGGTGCGACTCTTGCGAAGGTTGTTGACGACCACGAGCGCCAGCACCAAGAACGCCAGGCAGAGGTAGTACATCGAGCGTTCGCTCTTGAAGCTGATGAGCGGCAGCGACGGACGGGGAATGCCGGTGTTTGGCAGGATGAAGCCGAAGATCTTCTCGTCGAACAAGACGAACTGGACGGCTCCGGCGAATGCGAGCGTGGTGACGCCGAGGAACAGCCCTTGGATGCGCAGTGCTGGAAGGCCGACGAGCACGGCAAAGGCGGCGACGACCACCATGGCGAGCGGAGCCGCAAACCAGAACGGCCAAGCGTGGTCCGCCATCAGTCCGCCGGCCAGCACCGCGCCAAGGGCGACGAAGCCAAACTGGCCAAGCGACACCTGGCCCGCCCAGCCGGTCAGCACGACGAGCGACAATCCGACGATGGCCACGATGAAGGTGGTGGCGACGGTGGAGGTGAGGCGAGTCGGGGCCAACAGCGGCACCAGGCCGATGACCACAGCCACCGCCACGCCGATGCCGAGCCGAGCGGCGCGCACCCCGGCCACGGCGGTGAGCTCCCGCGGGATGGGGCGCTGCTCAGACGTGGCCGCCCAGCCGGCGTCTCCACCCTTCTCGCTGCGGCCCTTGGATCGGCGCTGCAGCAACAGCGACCCCCCAATGGCGACGAGCACGATGACATAGAAGAGCGAGGCCTTGTCTGCGTGCGCGAGAAGCAGGCTGCGCTCCATGCATGCGAGGCAGATGGCGGCGATGAACGCCACCGGCAGCTTCTCCATGCGGGCGATGACGGCAGCGGCCAGGGGCAGCAACAGCAGCTCGACGCCACCGGTGGTGGCGGCCGCCGGGTTCTCGAGCGCGCCGTAGGCGATGTTGCCGAGGCACGACACGAGCGCGGCGACGATCCACACGATCGTGGAGAGCGCCCCGACGCTGATGCCGAGGAGCTTGGCGCGGTCGGGATTGTCTGCGACGCCGCGCACCGCAACGCCTGCCCTCGTGAAGCGGAAGAACGCTCCGAGCAAGGCAAACCCGAACACGGCGGCCTCGACGGCGAAGATGTGCTTGAACCCGAACGGCAATGGGTACCTGCCAACCTGGAAGTGCAGCCCCTCGAGCGGCAGCTTTGGCGTGAACGTGCCCAGCTGCTGGTCGAGGCTGGCCTCGCCGTTGGGGAACAGGAACGGGAAGACCTGCTGTGTGAAGCGCAGCGAGGTGCCGGGCAGGAACCCCGCGATGGCGATGGACGCAACGGTCAGGGTGAGGCGCGGCGAGTTGAGGAACCGCTTGATGATGATGAACTCGACGGCCAGTCCGACGACGGCGGCGATGACAAGGCCGGTCGGCAGGCCGATCGCGAACGACACGCCCTCCCTCGCCATGACGTTGTAACAGACCCTGCCCCCGGCGGCGCCGATGGCGAGGGCTGCGAAGTTGATGAACCGCTGCGTGCGGTAGATGAGCACGATGCCCGCAGCCGACAGCGATGCAACGGACCCGTACGCGAGGCCCAACATGAGCGCGGCGGGGGGAGCCCCGAGGACCCACAGGCAGAACACGACGGTGCCGGCCACGCCGGCCACGCAGAACAGTGCAGTGCGCCGGGCAGACTCCGGCGGAAACAGATCAAGCACGGACAGCTCAGCCCGCGCCGGGCTTGGGCAACGGGGCCGCGAGGCTGTACTCGAGGAACGTCGGTGCGCTGAGGGCACCCTCGCGCACGAGGATGGGCAAGCCGCCCAGCTGGGTGGCAACGTTCATCACCATGTTTGACGTGGTGTTCGCCGTCGCGGATGCTGTGGTGTAGGTGGACTCTGTCTGCCATCCAGCGACGACGCTGCCGCACGCATCGGTCTCTGCGGTCTTGGACACACGACCTTGCACCCGTGCCGACTGCAACGACTTGGAGTCGGTTGCCACGCTGTCCCATGCGATGCCGGGCGCCACCGGGAGGGGCAGCAGCAGCAGCGGGGTTGAATAGTGCGCCTCTTCGGTGACGACGCCCTTGGCGTTGGTCTTCTTGTATGACACGATGGACAGGCCGCGGTCGGGGTCGCCGACGGACAACGTCGACTCCGTCACGGCCTTGATGGGCGGGTTGACCACGGCCTTGCCGGGAATCTCGAACTTCTTGTCCCCGAGCAGGATGCGGGCTTCACCCTCGGCGAGCGACGTCGGCACGTCAGATCCGAGCCCGGCTCCGA
>JAYUDU010000056.1:0-6721 GCA_043739605.1 Acidimicrobiales bacterium
TCACCCACCAGACCGCCGATGGCGCAGAGTGGGGAGTCGACGTGGGAGCCATCGCCGGCCAGTTCGGCGGGGGAGGTCATCGCTACGCAGCGGGGTTCACCGCCGACGGTCCGGTCGAGCGCGTCGTGGCTGCCGTCGAGGCTGCGGTCCTCGCGGCGGGGCCCGCGAGCCCCTGAGGGACCGGCGCTGGAGGGTGGGCCACCGGAGCCGGGTAGGGTGCCCGCCTCGTGGCACGTGCAGGACGGGGTGGAGAGGCAGGACCTCACGGTTTGGCTGTGGTCGACAAGCCGGCCGGATGGACGAGCCACGACGTGGTCGCCCGGTGCCGCAAGCTCCTGTCGACCCCCGCCGTCGGCCACTCCGGCACCCTCGATCCCGACGCCACCGGCGTGCTCTTGCTGGGCGTTGGCCGGGTCACGAAGCTGCTCCGCTTCTTGAACGACCTGCCCAAGACCTACGTCGGCGAGATCGTGCTCGGCACCGCTACCAGCACCCTCGACGCCGCGGGCGAGGTCACCGGCACATGGGACATGTCCGGCGTCACCGCGGCAGCCGTGGCCACCGCGGCTCTCTCGCTCACGGGCGACATCATGCAGATCCCCCCGATGGTGTCCGCAGTGCAGATCGGCGGAAAGCGCCTCTACGAGCTGGCCCGCAAGGGCATCGAGATCGAGCGCGAGCCGAGGCCCGTCACCGTGCACTCGTTCTCGACTGCGCCGACCGACGACCCGCTCGTGTGGCGATGCGAGGTCACCTGTTCGACGGGAACCTACGTGCGCGTCATCGCCGCCGACCTCGGCGCGGCGCTCGGCGGCGGTGGCCACCTTCGCAACCTTCGCCGGACATCGATCGGCGGGTTCGTCGATGCCATCGCTCTCCCCCTGGACGAGGTTGCGGCCGACCGACTCTTCCCTGCCGCGGCCGCGGTTGCCCACCTCGCGACGCTTCGGCCATCTCCGGTGGTCATCGGCGCAGTGCGCCACGGTCAGGTGCTCGAGCCGGACGTGCTTGGAGTGACCGCAGGTGATCAGGGACCGTGGCGAGTCCTCGACGCAGACGGTGGGCTCATCGCGGTGTACGAGCGCGTTGTGGCAGGACTCAAGCCCGCCGTGGTGTTGAGTCCGGGTTGAGCCCCGACGGACGCTGGCGTCGCGGCGCGAGCGCGTCTCGCCTTCGGGCTGGCATCCTTGCCCGGTGACCGTCGCGCCATCCGTTCCAGTGACCACCCCGACCGCCGAAGTCGGGTCGCCGGCATCGCGCGATCCGATGGACGTCGTCGGTCGGTTCCTCAGCGCAGTGGTTGCGGGCGAGGTCGACGTCGTCCGCTCGATCTATCACCCAGAAGCCGTCGTCTGGCACAGCGACGACGGGGTCGAACAGTCGGTCGACCAGAACCTTGCGGTGCTCAGCTGGATGGCCGCCAACCTGCCCGGCTTCGGCTACGACAACGTTCGTCGCCACCCCATCCCCGGTGGCGTCGTCGAACAGCACGACACGCTGATCCCCCTCCCCGGCACCGATGAGACGCTCGTGATGCACGCCTGCCTTGTCATTCAGGTCGATGGCGATGGGCGCGTCACCCGCCTCGACGAATATCTCGACGGCAAGGCGGTTGAGCGGCTCGTTGCCGCGGTGACCGCGTTCGCGGCGTCGGCGCGATGACGCCGGCGGCGGCCGCGGAGACCGGCGTGTCCAGATGACGGGCATCGCCGCAGCGGCTGACCTGCTGGTGGACGATCTGCGACGCCTGGCCAGTGGCTCCCCGGGGGAGATCGGCTTGTTCGTCGGGCTGATCGCAGCACCAGCGGTCGCGGCCGTGCTGATCTTCCAGCGTCACCGCCTGGGGATCGTCGCCGTCCTGACCTGGGTGGCAACGGTGGGTGCGTGGCTGTCGGTGTACGTGACGGGTCGCCTCGCGGGCGGTGCGCCCGAGGTGTTCACCCTGGTGGCCATCGGAGTCGTGGCGACGTGGCTCGCGCTGCTGGTTGCGGCCATGGCGCCGGCCAAGATCCCTCGCTGACCGCCGCGCCACGGGCCTGCTTGGCGGATGACGGCCTCGTACGCCTCGTTCGCCCATCCGCTCAGCCGTCTCCTAGCCTCCGCGCCGTGGAGCCATCCTCGGTCGTCACCATCGGCGCGTTCGACGGCGTTCACGTTGGCCATCGAGCGGTCATCGCGGAGCTGCGCCGCCTCGCCACCGAGCGTGGATGCATCACAGCCGTGGTCACGTTCGATCCTCACCCCGCCGCGGTGGTTCGCCCGGATTCGGCGCCGCTCCTGCTCACCGACCTTGAGCAGAAGCTTGCGCTGCTCGCCGCGTGCGGCGTCGACCGGACGGTGGTCATCCGCTTCGACGCGGCGCGGGCCGCGCAGTCTGCAGGTGACTTCGTCCGCGAGGTGCTGGTCGACGGGCTCGGCGCGACTGCGGTCGCAGTGGGCCACGACTTCCACTTCGGGCGGGGCCGGGAGGGCACGGTGCCCTTCCTGCAAGGACTCGGCGCCGAGCATGGTTTCGACGTTCTTGGGTTGCGCCTCACCGCCGACGGCGGCGAACCGGTCTCGAGCACCCGCATCCGCAAGCTCCTGCTCGATGGCGAGGTCGGAGCGGCCGCCGTGCTGCTCGGCCGCGATCACGAGGTGCGCGGCATCGTGGGCCATGGCGATGCCCGAGGCCGCGAATGGGGGTTCCCGACCGCCAACGTTGCCGTCCCCGGCGACATCCTGCTGCCAGCCGATGGCGTCTACGCCGGCCGGTACGTGCACCCCGACGGCACCTCGACGCCCGCAGCCATCAGCCTCGGCCGCCGCCCGCAAGTGTACGAGGACCGGGGCCAGCGCCTCCTCGAACCCCACCTGCTCGGGCCCGCGGGCGCCGCATGGGACGGCGATCTCTACGACCAGCCGGCGCGCGTGCAGTTCAGCCACCACATCCGCGGCCAGGCCACGTTCCCAACCGTCGACGAGCTGCTCGCCCAGATCGGCCGCGACTGCACAGAGGCTCGCCGCTTGCTGAGCGCGACATGACGCTCGGCCCTACGCTGGTGCACGTGGCCGCTTCCAACTACGCAAGCGTCACGTTTGACGAGTTGCTCGCCATCGAAGACGCATCGGACATCAAGCACGAGCTGGTCAGCGGCCAGACCTTCGCGATGGCCGGTGGCACGGGCCGTCATTCGATGTGCATCGGAACGATGTTCGCAGCGCTGCTTCCGAGCGTCCGAGCTGGCCATTGTCGAGCGTTCCAGGGCGACATGTTGCTCCGAACCACCGATGCCGCGTACTACCCGGACGTGATGGTCTCCTGCGTCGAGCCCACCGATGAGCGCTACGAGATCGCGCCATGCTTCGTGGCCGAGGTGCTGTCGCCATCGACCCAGAGCGTCGACCGTCGCGAGAAGTTGAGCGCCTACAAGGCGATCCCGACGGTGAGGGTGTACCTCCTCGTCGACCACGAGAACGAGGAGGTCGTCGTCCACGAGCGCGCCGGCCAGCGATGGGCGGTCCGGACCCTGCGCGCTGGCGACATGCTCGATCTGCGCTGTCCGAAGACCGTCCTCGACATCGGCGACCTCTTCGTCGGTTTGCCCGACTAGAACCGCCGGCATGGCCGCCGCCCCTGATGACGATCTCGTCGTCGGTCGGTTGGTCATCCCAGCGGGAGAGCTGGTGTGGCGGACGAGCAGGTCCGGTGGGCCCGGCGGTCAGCACGCCAACACCTCGGACACCCGCGTCGACCTGCGGTGGTATCCGGCATCGTCGGCTGCGCCGTCGGAGGCGCAGATGGCGAGGCTGGTAGCGAGGCTGGGGGAGGAGGTGCGGGTCATCGCCGCAGACGAACGGAGCCAGCTCCGCAACCGCATGCTCGCCCGCGGTCGATTGGCCGAGCGCGTCGCCGCCGCGCTGCACGTCGAGCCGCCTCGACGGGCGACGAGGCCTACTCGCGGCAGCGTCGAGCGCCGCCTCGCCGCCAAGCGCCGCGCCTCCGATCGCAAACAAGGTCGCAGAACCGGGTCAGGCGACGCCGACTGAGCATCTGGTATGGTTGCCTCGTCCTCTGGGGGCTGTCGGATCGCCTGCGACCGGCGCCGCGCCCGAGTGACGCCTGGCGAATCCTCGCCGAACCCCGAAGTCGTGCACCTGCGCGGCACCAACGGGCCAACCCGCAGGAATGGAGAAACCCTCACACATGAGCAACAGCTCAGGGGCAGTCGACAAGGCTGTCATCATCGCCAAGCACGGCAAGGCCGCTGGCGACACCGGTTCGCCCGAGGTGCAGATCGCCCTCATCAACGCCCGCATCAAGCACCTCACGGAGCACCTGCGGATCCACAAGCACGACCACCACACCCGTCGTGGTCTGTTCCAGCTCATCGGCAAGCAGCGTCGCCTGCAGGCCTACCTTCGCAAGACCGATGTTGAGCGGCTCAGAGCCATCAACGCCGACCTCGGCCTGCGTCGATAATTCACAGCGACTGACGAGCGGCCCGCCTGGGCCGCTCGTCGCACGTTCCGGGCCCGGACCTGTGTGTCCCGGTTGCCGGTTGTGAACCCCCGAACCCCCCTCACCGGGAGCGGCGTTCGGTAGCTCACAACTGGGAACTGGCACCACCGAGCCGGGCCTCCATCCGTCGTTCGCCCAATCGGGGCCCACGACAACCTCATCAAGGAGACCCCATATGACAGACGCCACCAGCGTCTCGGCGCCCATCAGCGGCACCGACAAGACCCTTTCGTTCGAGACCGGCAAGCTGGCCCAGCAGAGCATGGGCGCAGTCGTTGCCTCCATCGGCCTGACCAGCGTGCTCGTCACGGCCAACGCCTCCACCTCACCCCGCGACGGCATCGACTTCTTCCCCCTCACGGTGGATGTCGAGGAGCGCATGTACGCCGCCGGCAAGATCCCCGGCTCGTTCTTCCGTCGTGAGGGCCGCCCCTCGGACTCCGCCGTCCTGACGTGCCGCCTCATCGACCGGCCGCTGCGCCCCTCCTTCGCTGAGGGCTACCGCAACGAGACCCAGGTCGTGGTCACCGCCCTTGGCGCCGACCAGGAGAACCCCTACGACGTCCTCGCCATCAACGGCGCGTCGGCCTCGCTGATGCTGTCGGGCATCCCGTTCGACGGCCCCATCGGCGCCGTGCGCATCGGGTTCTCCCGCGACGGCGAGTGGCTGCCGCACGTCACCTACCAAGAGGGTGACGACTGCACGTTCGAGCTCGTCGTGGCCGGTCGACGCAACGATGCCGGCGACATCGCCATCATGATGGTCGAGGCCGGCGGCACCGAGAAGGCTGTCGCCTACTACGGCGCCGGCGCCCCGTTCTGCACCGAGGAGGCCATCGCGGCCGGCCTCGACGCCGCCAAGACGTGGATCGCCGAGTCCATCGACCTTCAGGTCGAGCTGGTCAAGGCCTACGGCACCCGCGCGCCCCTCAGCTTCCCGGTCATGAGCGACTACACCCCAGAGGTGTTCGCCAAGGTCGAAGAGGTCGGTTCCGCCCTCGTTTCCGAGGCCGCGAAGATCGCGATCAAGGCCGACCGCGAGGCCGCCCTCTCGGCCGCCTCCAAGGAGATCCTTGCCCTGCTGGGCGACGAGTGGGCCGCCAAGGCCGGCCAGGTCAAGGCCGCGGTTCGCAGCCTCACCAAGAAGGTCGTTCGCAAGCGGGTCACCTCAGAGGGCATCCGCATCGATGGTCGCAAGGCCGCCGACCTGCGCCCCGTCACGGCCGAGGTCGGCATCCTGCCGATGGCGCACGGCTCCGGCCTGTTCCAGCGTGGCGAGACCCAGGTCCTCAACGTGATGACCCTGGGCATGCCCCGCATGGACCAGATGCTCGACACCCTGGGCGTGCAGGACAAGAAGCGCTACATGCACCACTACAACATGCCGCCGTCGGCCAACGGCGAGACCGGCCGCGTGGGTTCGCCCAAGCGTCGTGAGGTCGGCCACGGCCTCCTCGCCGAGCGTGCGCTGCTGCCCGTCGTCCCCTCCGTCGAGGACTTCCCCTACGCCTTGCGCCTCGTCTCCGAGGTCCTCGCGTCCAACGGCTCCACCTCCATGGGCTCGGTGTGTGCCTCGTCGCTGGCCCTCATGGACGGCGGCGTGCCCATCACGGCACCCGTCGCCGGCATCGCCATGGGCCTCATCTACGAGGGTGGCACCTACACCACCCTCACCGACATCCTCGGTGCGGAAGACGCCTTCGGCGACATGGACTTCAAGGTCGCTGGCACCGCAGAGTTCGTGACGGCCCTGCAGCTCGACACCAAGATCGAAGGCCTCCCGGCCGACGTCCTGGCCGCCGCACTGGCCCAGGCCAAGCAGGCTCGTCTGACCATCCTCGACATCATGAACAAGGCCATCGACCGCCCCCGCGAGGAGGTGGCTGGCACCGCCCCCAAGATCGTCTCGTTCGAGATCCCGATGGACAAGATCGGCGAGGTCATCGGCCCGAAGGGCAAGGTCATCAACCTGCTCCAGCAGGAGACCGGCGCCGACATCAACGTCGACGACGACGGCCAGGTCGGCACGGTCACCATCGGCTCCAAGGACGGCCTCGCCGTTGCGGAGGCCCGTCGCCGGGTCGAGCAGATCCTCGACCCGCCCCGTGCCGAGATCGGGGCCGTCTACCCCGGCAAGGTCGTGAACATCACCAAGTTCGGTGCGTTCGTCAACATCCTCCCGGGTCGTGACGGACTGCTGCACATTTCCAAGATCGGTCG
>JAYUDU010000057.1:0-2561 GCA_043739605.1 Acidimicrobiales bacterium
CAACAAGCAGTGTTGCTGACCGGCGTTGGGCGTCGTGGCGGTGGATCGACGCCGTCTGGTCCTCGAAGTGAAGGATGAACCAGAGCTCGATGCACGGGTTCGAGAACGCGACGCCGATGCCGTGCTGCTCGGCGAGGGCGAGCGCCTCAGGGATGTTCGGGTGTTCGTCGCGGTCGAACACGCACCAGACCTCATCGAACGCGCGGCCGCGGCTGCGTGCCTGGTCTCGCCGGTCGGCTGCCTTGGTTTGTACGGCTCGCTGGACCATGGCCATGGGCGAAGCGCCCGTGAACGCGTCAACGGTGATGAGCACGCGGTCGCGCAGGTCGCGGCGCCACGGGAGCAGGTAGCCGGCTTCGGTCTTCTCGCCTTCGACGAAGACGTGGACCGCGAACGGGTGCGCTGGCTGGCGCGGACGTGTCGGCGGCCCGCCGCGTCGACGAGGGCTCACCGCTGCGCGGACGAGATCAGCTCGGCGGCCGCGGCGAACTCTTGGGGGGACAGGATCGGGGTCGCGCCGTATCGGCCAGCGAGGTAGCGCTTGCCGATCGCCTCCTGCTTGCGGGGCTCGAGGTCGACGAGCGGATAGAGCCGCGTGCTGCCGTCCGAGCGCTTCTCAGCGAACCAGATCTGGTCGCGGCCGAGCAGCCGGTCGCCGACTGCGTCGCCCAGAAGCGTCGCGTCATGCGAGTTGAACAGCAGCTGGGCTCGTCGCGGGTTCGTGATCGGGTCCTGGAAGAGGCGGATCAGCTGCGTCACCAGCGCCGGGTGAAGGCTTGCGTCGAGCTCGTCCGCCAAGAACACCGAGCCGCTCTGCAGGGCCGCGACCACTGGACCGATGAGGCCGAACCAGACACGCGTACCCAAGGACTCATCGAACGGATCGAGCGCGACATCGCCGTCGACACCGCGATGTGTGAGGACGACGCCGAGCTGCGCGAAGGTCGGCCCGTCGTCGGTGTCGGCGCCGCCGTCGATTCCGTTGAGGATGCGCACTGCCTTGCGGAGCCGTTCCTGCATGACGGGATCGATGTCGTGCTTGCGTGCGCCGGTGACACCGAGGTCAGCAGCGTTCAGCAGAGCGAACAGCTGCGCGCGGCTGCGGTCGTCGTTCAGCATCTCTGTCGTCAGGGCCTGTCGGAATGGCCGGCTGTCCGCCTCGGCCAGGATGAGGTTGCGGCCGAACCACTGGTACAAGGGCAGGAGCGCTGCGTGGCTGGCTGAGGCAGCCGTCGAGAGGAACAGGGCGTTCGGGCGAAGGAGCTCGAGAACTGCGCGGTTCTTCGCCCGCTCGACGGTGCCGAACTCGAGCCGAGCGCCGTGACGCTCGAACAGCAGCGCGGCGCGGCCCTTGGGGTACCAGTACGCGAACTCCTCTAGGACCTCGGTGTCGTTGACGACGAAGCCGTACTCGTGACGCACGCCGTGCAGCACGAGGTCGATCTCGAAGCGGGTCGGCTGCTCCCGCGCCGCCCGGTCAAGCAGGAACGGGCGGCGATCCTCGATGCCCCCGTCAGGGTCGCCGTTGCGGAATGAGCGCAAGACGATCGTGCGCATGTCGTGCAAGGCCTTGAGGGCGTTGCTCTTGCCGGCGCCGTTCGCTCCGAATACTCCGGCGACGGGCAGCACTGACAGCGGGGACCCTCCCTCGCGCCACGGAACGTCTCGCACGACGGATGGCTCCGCCATGGTCGTGGCGAGCATCGAGAACTCCAGGCGGTCGCGAAACGACCGCGAGTTCTCAGCCCGGAACGCGACCAGCACGGACGGCGCAACATCCTCGGAGAACGTGGTCACAAGACCATTATCGCAGACTTCTTGCGATATCTGCTACGAGACCGCTCTGGCGCGGGCCCTGCGGGCGCGACCGGAGTAGTCGGCTCGTGTCAGCTGTGGGACCATGTTGCCCAGGTAACCCGCCTGCGGTCGGGATTTCCGCCGCTTTGACCTTCGAGTGGGCTTGAAGGTCTACGGTCGTCGGGGTGAGCATCTACACGATCGGGCGGCGGACCGGACTGGCTTCAGTGCGTCAACGCTGCGCTACGACGAGGGCATCGGCCTCGCCGCGCCCTCGGCGCGGACCGATGCCGGCTACCGGCTCTACGACGATGACGGCCTCGCTCGCCTGGCGTTCGTAGCGAGGGCGAAGCAGCTCTGCGGACCCCGACGGCGGCGACGAAACCCAACCGCGACCCGACCGACCGAGGTAACGGAACTCCTCGCCGGCCCCGAAGGCGACGGTTGAGCAGCGTCGGGCATCGGTTCCTGGGTCACGTGCGACCTGTTGGCGTCCAGAGCCGATCGATCGGAACGACGTGGATCCGGTCCTCGAAGGTGTACGAGCGGGCGCCGGTGTAGAGGGCGACGCCACCGAGGAACCGAGCGCCGACCGCGGCACGAAGCTTGCGGAGTCCGCCGAGCGCCGGTCCGGGCACGCGGCCAGACGCCTTCACCTCGAACGCCACCACCGCACCGTCGTCCCGTTCCAGGACCAGATCGACCTCGTCGCCGTCATGCGTCCGCCAATGCCCCGCGCCGCTCACCGCGTCCGACCACGACGC
>JAYUDU010000058.1:0-6716 GCA_043739605.1 Acidimicrobiales bacterium
GCGCTGGCCCGCTCGAGGATGTCACGGGCATCGGTCAGGCCGTACTTCTGCATGCCGGGCAGGTCTGCATGGCCCGGCCTCGGCTGGGTCAGACGGTCCTTGGTCACTCCGGGGGCAGGCGACATCTCTTCGTGCCACCGGTCGCTGCGCGTCCACTCGCTGTTGGCGACCAGTACCGCCACCGGACTCCCGAGGGTCTTGCCGTGGCGTACCCCACCCACCAAGGTGACCTCGTCCTGCTCGAACCGCATCCGGGGACCTCGGCCATAACCGAGCCGCCGCCGAGACAGCTCGCCGGCGATGTCCTCAACAGTGACGTCGAGGCCAGCCGGCAGTCCTTCGACCGTTGCGACGAGAGCGGCGCCGTGGGATTCACCGGCGGTGAGGAAGCGAAGCATGACCGTTCCTACGTTATCGGCGAGGGGCCTCACCATCTGGCGGACATCCTCACCGCTCCGGCTACTTTGGCCCCCGGTGGATGCCGCGCGCCGAGAACGCACCGATGACGCGAGCCGAGATGTCGTCCCTGTCCTGCTTGGCTTGCTGCGCCGCATCGACGAGCGCACCGAGGCAATGGAGGATGATCTTCGTTCGCAGGCGACGGCCTTGGAGGGGTTGCGTCGCCAGGTTGCGACCCTCGCATCGGCCGGCCCGTCGGAACGGCTGACGGCCGAGGATCTCGAACGGGCGATGGGAGCAGTCAATGTACGAATCGGAGCGCTCGCCTCTGCCGTCGAGCAGATTCGGACCACGTTCGGCCCGGGCCTAGGCGGTCGGGTGTCGGATGCGGTCGGGACGGCGGCCGGCGTCTTCGCCACCCAGCTTGGGGCAGCTGAGGGCCGCCTGACTGCGGCGCTCGCAGCGGTCGCGGCGGGCAAGCCGGTGGCAGCCAGCGGGGCCGTCGTTGCCGATGCCGTCGCCACTGGCAATCCGGGGCGGGCCGGCCGGACCGTGGTCCTAGACGGCGTCGACCTCGGCCCAGTGCTTGAGGCGATCGCGCAGTCGCACGACCAGCTGAACAGCCTCAGAGCAGACCTCGGGCCGATCGAGAACGGGATGCGAGCGCTCGTCGAGCACGCAGAGACAACGAGCGGCGCCGGCGCACCACCGTCGGGGTCACGCACGACCCGCGCCGACGGCATGGATGCCGGCGAGCAGCACGACAACGTGATGGCGGCGCTGGGCGCCCTCGTCGCTCGAATGGAACAGCGCGACCGGGCCATGGCCACCCGCCTCGATCGAATCGTCGAGCGGCTCGACCAGGTCGAGACCGGAATCGCGCCGGCTGCGCCGCGGTCGCGCGTCGGGGACGACCCCGCTGTTCCCCCGTGGGCCGGCGACCTCGTGGAGGCCATCGACGCAACCACAGCAGAGCTCGAACGCGTCGGCGCCGCGCTCGAAGCACTCGTCGGGGTGCCGACCGGCGATGGCGGCGCCCCGACGCCTGGCACGTTGCAGCGCCGTCAGCTGGCGCTAGAAGCCGCCGTCCGAGCATTCGGCGACCGTGTCGCCGACGCCCTCGACGAGGTCCGCGGCGCCGTCGAAGCCCGCACTGCCGGCGCCATCACCGCAGAGCGAGAAGCCCGCATCGCCGCCCTCGAATCCAAGTTGGAGCGGGTCACGCGGCGGCGCTGAGCCCCCGGGCCGAGGACCTACAGGCGCGGGGGGTCTACCTCGACGCGGGCCCGGTCGCTTGGGCGCTCCGCGTGGTGAAGGGCGTTGGCGAGGGTCGTGTGGTCGTCGGCCACGGCGAGGAACGACGCCTCCGCGCTGGGGCCGCTCACAACGACTGCGCCGTCGACTCCGTCGGCTCCACTCTTCAGTGACGCTGCCAACGCGGCTGCTCCGGGCCCGGACAGGCGGGCGACCGCGGTCGTGGGTGGCAGGCGGAGGGCGGCGCGGATGTCCAGCTCGTCGGCCAGGTACGCGCCGGGGTCGCCGTGCGCGATGGCGATCAGCGCCGGGTGCTCCGGGTGACGGGTCTGCACAACCACCATGCCGTCGCTGGTCCGGCGGCGCTGGCCGACCAGACGCGACGCCACCGCCAGCATGCCAACCACATGATCGACAGCCGTGACCCTGGGCGCCAACAGGTCGGCGTCGATGTCCAAGAAGGCCACGAGATCGACCTTGGGCCCACCCACGGACCGGCCAAGCACCGCCTCGGTTCCCAACAGCACCGAGGCTTGGGGCCATGACGTGGTTGCGCCCGTGACCTCGCCGACGGGCCGCCCGAGCAGCGCAGCCAGCTCTTCTCGTGCTTTGGTGACGCCAACTCGCAGGGTCCGCATGGCCATGCCGCCGCACGACGCGCACACCCTCGGCCGCTCCGCGACACACCGGGGACACACGAGCGAGGGTCGTCCGTCGGGTGCCTCTGCGACTGCTGCCCCGCACGCGTGACAGCAGGCGATCTCGCCGCATGCGCCGCACCGCAACCGGCGGGCGCGGCCGGTCCGGTTGAGGACGCAGACGATCCGCGCCGCGGCGTGGGCCGCCATCGTGAAGCGCTCGCCGAACAGGCCGGTGCGGGGGTCGTCCTCTCGGCGGTCGGCCAGGTTCACCCGCGCCCACCGGGCCCGCTCTGGCGCAGGCGACACGCTGACGACGCGACGACCGAACACCAGCGGAGGCGTGGGCGCCGCACTCACCAGCACGCACGGTGCGCCGGCCCGCGCCGCTCGCTCGACGCACACCTCGACCGCAGACCACGTCGGGGCGGCCTCGCTGCGATGCGCCTCGTCGTCGGCGTCGAGGACCACGACGGCGCGGAGGTCGGGGCACGGCCCGAACGCGCCAGACCTGGTGCCGACCACCACCGACCGGCCGGCCCGAGCTTGTGCCCAGTCTCGTGGCAGGAGCGCGACGGGCCAGCCGTCGCGGCGGAGGCGTTGCGCGACCGCGGCTGCGCCCGCTTGGGTTGGCGACACCACCAACGTCGGTCCGAGCCGGGCGCCGGCCTCGATGAGGAACCGCGGCGACGTCGCCGGCGGCAGTCGAACCACCACGGCGCCCCCGCTCATGGCCTGCGCGGCGAGCGTCTCCATCTCGTCGCCCAGCCCTCCACCCCCGGGCCGTTCGCCGTTGGACCTGTCCGAGGCTGGGGCCTGACCGAGCACAGCTGCATCCAAGCTGCGCACCGCCGCCGGGGGGGACGCCGTGCGAAGCAGCTGCGCGTGACGTCCCGTCCACCGCCACGCGGCCCACGCCGCGAGGTCGATGACCGCTGCGTCTGGGCCACACCCCCGGACCTTGGCCAACGGGCGCAGGACGACACCCTCGGGGGGTTCGACGTCGAGCTCGACGATCCAGCCGCCGACGCGCCGGCCGTGCAGGTCGATGCGGACTTCGTCCCCGAGCGCGACGGTCACCCCCTCAGGGACGAAGTAGTCGAACCGCTTGTCGATGGCCGCTTGGTCGCAGAGGACGCGGACGATCCGCGTCTGGACCATGTGCCGCGAGCGCTACAGCCCGAGGGAGGCGCGGACGGCGTCGAGGCGAGAGGTCTTCTCCCATGTGAAGCCCTCGCCCTGACGACCGAAGTGGCCGTATGCGGCGGTCGCCCGGAAGATCGGACGACGCAGGTCGAGGTCACGCACGATGGCGGCGGGGCGGAGGTCGAACACCTCACGGACCATCTTCTCGATGGCGGCAGGCTCGACGGTCTCGGTGCCGAACGTCTCGACCATGATGGAGATCGGGTGGGCCACACCGATGGCGTACGCCACCTGTATCTCGCACTTGCGAGCCGCGCCGGCGGCGACGACGTGCTTGGCCACCCACCGCGCGGCGTACGCAGCTGACCGGTCGACCTTGGAGGGGTCCTTGCCCGAGAAGGCCCCACCACCGTGACGCGCCGCGCCGCCGTAGGTGTCGACGATGATCTTGCGGCCGGTGAGGCCGGTGTCGGCATGCGGGCCGCCCAACACGAACAGGCCCGTCGGGTTGGCGAGGAAGTCGTAGTCGTCGCCGGCGAACTGCTCTGGCACCGTCGTCTTCACGACGGCATCGCGCAGCGCCTCCTTCAAGGTCGCCCCATCGAAACCGGGGGCGTGCTGGGTGGAGATGAGCACCGTGCGCAACCGGACCGGACGCCCGTCCTCGTAGTCGAACGTGACCTGGGTCTTGCCATCGGGGCGAAGCTCACCCAACGTGCCGTCCTTGCGGACCGCGGTCAGGCGCTCAGCGAGGCGGTGCGCCAACCAGATGGGCAACGGCATGAGATCGTCGGTCTCGTCGCACGCGTACCCGAACATCATCCCTTGGTCGCCGGCGCCCTGCTTGTCGAGATCGCCCTCGGCGATGCCAGTCTGGCTCTCATACGCATCATCGACGCCCTGCGCGATGTCGGGGCTCTGCTCGTCGATGCTGGTGATGACGGCGCAGGTGTTGCCGTCGAAGCCCTTTGCCCCGTCGTCGTAGCCGATGTCGAGAACGGCCTGGCGGGCCAACTTGGGGATGTCGACGTACGCGGTGGTGGTGATCTCGCCGGCCACGACGACAAGGCCCGTGGTGAGCAACGTCTCGCACGCCACCCGCCCCGCGGGGTCCTCAGCAAGGATGGCGTCGAGCACAGAGTCCGACACCTGGTCGGCCATCTTGTCGGGATGCCCCTCTGTGACCGACTCAGACGTGAATGTGTAGGAAGCGCTCATGCTGCCCGCAGCCTGCCAGGCCGAGCGGGGGCCTTGCCACCTCCGCCCCAGTGGTCGATCCCGCTCAGAGCCAGAGCAGCGAGAACGCGCTCGGTGCGCTGCACGTGACGTTGACCGTCGAGCCGGTCCAGTTGTTCACGAAGCACGACGCTGTCGAGGAGTAGGCGGACGCAACGACGACGCCTCCGCTGGGCCACGTCAGCCCCGCGAACGTGACGACGTACGCCGCGCTTGGCTTGGCGACGGTGATGTCGCCGCCGCTGGGGTTGTAGCGGTACGACGCAGACGCAGAGCCGCTCGACGAGTTGATCCACGCTCTGGCCAGGTTCGTCGCTGCAGAGAGGCGCACCGTGAAGCTGGTGTCCTTGGCCGCTCCGGCGAGATCGGTGCAGTTCACGTTGATGGTGGTGGAGCCCCAGCCGCCGATGCCGCAGCGGGTGTTGCCGTCCGATGCATACGGCGTGACGATCGCGGTCGTGGGGCCGCCGAGGGCCGCCACACTGACCGAGTAGCTACCGACGGAGGGACGCGTCGCCGAGGTTCCGGCGGTTGAGTAGCCGGATGACGCGGCGCCGCCGCTGACGTAGGCCCACCGATCGGTGGCGCTCGAGGTGGTGTACACCGCGGAGTAGCTGCCATCGACTGGCGTGCCACCGGTCGAGAAGCACGACACGTTGATGGCGTCGCCGTACCACGAGCCGACGATGCAGTGGTGGGTGCTGCCATACGCGGTGACCTGCACGTTGCCGCCACTGAGGGATGCGCCGGGAAAGTGCACCGCGGACGTACCAGCGCCGGTGCGGGCCACGGTCGGCGACCCGTTCGCGTACGCCGCATTCGTTGTGTACGAGGTGCCTGACACCGACACCCACGCGTACAGGTCGACGTTGTTGTGATGGAACGGCGACGTGGTGGTGGTGGTGGTGGTGGATGCGATGGTCGCGAGGGTGGCGCCGGGTATGGAGGCCGCGGCTGCGGTGACCGGTGGCGGAGTGGTCGCCCCCACGACCGAAGCCGGGCCGCCGCCGGGCGTTGACGCACCAGGCGCGCCGGCCGCCCCGCCGCCTGCGCCACCGGCCGCCGCGCCCCCACCGGCTCCGGCGGCTCCAGCTCCCGGTGCACCGCCCGGTTGGGTGCCGCCCGGGCCGCCGCCACCGTTGGCGGCCGTGGTCGATGTGGCGCGCTGAGAGGAGGTGAGATCCGAGCCGGACGAACCGGGGCGGCTGAGCACGAACGCGATCGCAACCACGGCCAGCGCGAGTGGCACCAACAGGATCGCCTTGCGAAAGGGCTTCAGATCGAGGCTGGCGTCGATGGTCTGGGTCATGCCGTCGTCGCCGAAGGCTTCGACCTTGAACGGGCGCCGGCCTCGCCCGGCCTCGAAGGCCCGCACCTTGATGGTGGCAGAGCCGTCGCTCGCCGGTGCCAGTGCCACCACCTGCGGCTCGACGGAGCAGTCGAGCGCTTCGTCAGGGTCGTACACCTCAAGGCGCACCCGCACCGCGGCATTGCCCTTGTTGGCCAGCCACACCTTGTGGGTCGAGGCGCGGCGCGCCCGGGCGTTCTTCGGGGTGACCTCCATCGCGAAGCCGCCCACACCCGAGATGTCGAGCATCGCTTCCTCGACGATCACATCCTCTGGGTCGGTCTCGCCCACGGCTTGCACTGCAAACGGCATGGTGCCGGCGGGGATCTGGGTGGCCACCGGCAGGGTGAGCGTGATGATGGCGCGCCCGGACGAGCCGGGCAACAAGCGGATCACTGCCGGCTCGATGGTTGCCCACGGTGCCGCCTGGCCGAGAACCCGCAGGTGGTACGCCTCGACGATGGTGCCCATGTTGGTGGCCTGGACCCCGATGGTCGAGGCGCTCGCGGGGATGAGGGGGCCCACCTGGTCGAGGACAAGCTGTACCGCCATTGGCTCCAGGGTACAGATTCAGGCGGCCCTCAGATGTAAGGCAGTCGGCGCTCGACCTCATCGAGGATGGCGACGGCGATGGCTGCCTTCGTATCGAGGTCGACGACGCGACGGGTGCCGTCGCTTCGCAGGATCGTGACGGC